>NZ_KB890700.1 GCF_000373205.1 Calidithermus timidus DSM 17022 | reverse complement strand
GCGATCGCACCCCCTCACCAGAAAAAGCGGCCACTATTCCCGTTTGGGACAATACAAAGCCCGCTTGCCAAAATGCGGCATTATGTTTTGCGCAAAATGCTATAATCCCCCTAGCGAGGTCCCCTCGAGCGTACCTTGAAAACCTATCTCCCCCTTTCTCATGGTAAATCCCTGTCACATAAAATATAAATGTGCAGGGAAGTAAGCACCCATCGCAGCAAACGCCACTTTTTTCGCGGTTATCCACAACCCACCTGTGGATAACTCGCACTTCTCATAAATCTACCCCCTGGCAACCCTGTACAGGACAGCGTTCTATGGGGTATGCTGTCGCAAACAAAAAGCCCCGCAAGGGGATTGCAACAGAAAACGGCCCCCAACCACGACCCCGAATAGGCGATAAAGTCGCAAACAAAAAGCCCCGCAAGGGGATTGCAACTGGTATCGGCCTCGCTCAAGCAGAATCCGACAAAAAGGTCGCAAACAAAAAGCCCCGCAAGGGGATTGCAACCGGCGGTAGGCGGAATCGCGCGCGCATGCGCGTGGGGCCGGTCGCAAACAAAAAGCCCCGCAAGGGGATTGCAACAACAGATCGACCGGGAGCCACAGCATTTCGTGATTACGTCGCAAACAAAAAGCCCCGCAAGGGGATTGCAACACCTCCTCCTGCGCCAATTTGCCGGGCCGCAACATGCAGTCGCAAACAAAAAGCCCCGCAAGGGGATTGCAACTCTCTAGGTCGAAGGACACTGTCGAGATATCCTACAGTCTTGTCGCAAACAAAAAGCCCCGCAAGGGGATTGCAACCCAGACACCGGATTCAGCGTGACCTGGCATATGATGGGGGGACATTGGCTGGCTTTGATGCGTCCGATGTCAGGGCTCTGGCGGCCTCCGAAGTGCAGGAGCGGGGTTACCAGTTGTTTATTCGGGGAATGGTGCTGAGGGGCTCCCGGCAGGGCCAACGTTACAGCGCCCGCGTGCAGGGCAGCGCGCCCTACCCCTACCGCACCTGGGTCGATCTGGAAAAGCAGGACTGGGGCTGTACCTGTCCTTACGGCTGGGGTCCGGTGTGCAAGCACGTCGTGGCCGTGGCCTATGCCATCCAGGAAGCGCCCGAGATCTTCCAGGCCAGGCGCAAGCGCAAGCAAAAGCCTACCGACCTCCAGCAGTTGGCCCTGCAAGAGCTTTCCGACGAAGCCCTCCTCGAGGTCCTGTGGGAACTGGCCCAACAGCGCCCGGAGCTGATGGAGGAGTTCGCCTACAACCTATTGCAGCGCAGCGAGTAGGGGCATCCCGCGGCCGTCGAGGGCCGCGGCATTTTCCTGGGGATATCAGCCACCGGCCATCACCGCCTGCGGTAGCGCAGCACCCAGTATTCCAGCAGCGTCACCAACCCGTACAGCGCGACGCCCAACACCACGTTGACCCCTACAGCGGCGAAGGCGTTGGCGTAGCGAAAGGACAGCCGCTCGGTGTTGGCAAAGGCGCCCAGGCCCTCGCCCTGGAAGGTGAAGTCGGCAACCACCGCGCCGATGAGGGCCAGCGAGACGGCCAGGCGCAGACCGCCCAGCAGCACCGGCAGGGCGCCGGGCAGCTCGAGCTTGGTCAGGATGCCCCAGGGCCCTGCCCCGATGGTCTGGAACACCTCGCGGTAGGTGCGGTCCACTTCCCGCACCCCCACCATCGTCGAGACCATCACCGGGAAGATCGAGATTAAGGTGGTGGTGATGAGCTTGGCCTCGAGGCTGAAGCCAAACCAGATCACCAGCAGCGGGGCTACGATCACGGTGGGGATGGCCTGTAGGGCTACGATGAACGGGGAGAGCAGCCGTTCCATGGTGCGCAGACGACCCATCAGGTAGCCAATGGGGGTGCCGATAAGCAGCGAGCACAGCACCCCTAGCGCGGCGACCTCGAGCGTCGCCAGGGCGCTTTGGGCCAGTTGGGGGGCGTTCTGCACGGCGGCCTGCCACACCGCAGCGGGCGAGGGGAAGAAGAGGGGAATCCGGGCCGAGAGCAAAGCCCAACTCAGGAGGAGCAGCCCGGCCAGGCCCAGCACCCCGAAGAGCTCCCAGGGCGGGCGCAGCGGTGCGGGTGGGGGTTCGACGTGGGTGGAGTCGGCCACGCCCAGCCTGGCCCGCAGCTCGGCCTCCACGCCGTCGGTGAAGGCGGTGATGCGGCCCTCGTCGCGGGTGTCGAGGATGGTCTCGATGACGCCGTTTTTGAGCACCACCACGCGGTCGGCCAGGTAGACCGCCTCGCGGATGGAGTGGGTGACGAATAAAATGGTCTTCCCGCTCCTCTTGTGCAGCTCTTTGAGCTCGAGGTTGAAACGCTCGCGCACCAACGCGTCGAGGGCGGCGAAGGGTTCGTCCATCAGCAGCACCTCGGCGTCTTGGGCCAGCGCCCGGGCGATGGCCACGCGGGCCTTCATGCCCCCGGAAAGCTGGTGGGGGTAGAGGTGTAGGTAAGGCCGCATCCCCAAATAGGTGCTGACCTTGCCGCGCCCGGTGAGCTCGATGGGCAGGCGAATGTTCTGCTCGACGGTGCGCCAGGGTAGCAGCCGGTAATCCTGGAAGACCATCGCCGGCTGCCCGCTCACGCTGACCGACCCCTGCGCTTTTTGTAGCCCGGCGATCACCCGCAGCAAGGTGCTCTTGCCGCCCCCCGAAGGGCCGATGATGGCGATGAACTCGCCCCTGGCGACCTCGAGGTCCACCCCTCGCAACACCGCGTGACCGTCAAACTGCACCGAGACCTGGCTCAGGCGGATGGCCGGGTCCTGGGTGGTTGGGGGGGGTAGGGTAGGCGAAGGCAGGCTCACCCCTCTAGCATAAAGACCCTCGAGGCCCACGCTGAGAGAGCCCTTACATCTCCCGGCCTGACTCGACGCGGGGTCAGCTCCTTCGAAGCCTTGCGAAGCCTCGAAGCACATGGGAGAATCGGGGGACGCTCTGCCTTGGAGATCCTATGCCCAAACTCATTCGGTATGCAGCTTTAGTTCTGGCAAGCCTGGCGATCAGCTCCTGCAGCCTGGTCAACAGGGGGTTTCAGGCTTTCAGCCCAGGCAATAGCGTCGAGATCGGACAGGATCTGACCATCAACATCGTCTTCGTCGGCTACAAGCAGGGCAACGGTGCCCAGCAGATCAACCTCGAGGAGTTCAAGAAAATCCTGCCCAGCAAGTACAGCAGCATCAACCGTTACCCCACCTACTACCTGACCAAACCCGCCAAGGAGCTCTCGGGCAACAGCTTCACCTACAACTACAACATCAAGTTCGCCCCCCAGAGCTTCGAGGACGCCTTTTTTGCCCAATTGAACCAGCTGGCCCAGCCCAAACCCCTCACCCTCTACCAGCAGTCGTACAACTGCCAAGCCGACTTGGCCCTAGACCCCTGCCCCGGCGACGCTTCCAACATCAGCAAGAAGATCACCGAGAACTACTGGATCGACGCCTTCCAAACCGAGAAGTGGCTGGCCGAGAACGCCGGCCAACTCGGCATAGACACCAAAAACTACACCGTCTTCTTCATCAACTGGTACGGCCGCTCCGACTTCAAGCACCACGTCTACGTCAAGACCGACGAACCCGACCCCGACACCGGCTTCAACTTCGGCGAGCTGCTCTCTTCGCGCAAGATGAGCGCCTGGGGCGGCAGCACCCCCGACGACCGCCAAGGCGCCAACGCCTCGCTGAGCAAAGTCGCGCGTATCTGGTTTCACGACCTCTCGGCGGGCCCCGAAGCCCAGAGCAACAACTGGGACATCACCAACGCCGACCTCGACGGCGACGGCAAGACCGACTACCGCATGCCCCCCATCTGGGAATACGGCAGCACCCAAACCACCTACCGCCCTTTCAACAACCTCTCCGGTGACCTGGGCCGGATCACCCGCTACGTAGCCATCAACCTGCTCTTCACCCCCTCGCCCCTCTACCGCGTGGCCATCACCCCGCACCAGATGCCCGACGACCTGCTGCTCAACGTCAACTTCTACAACGACCCGGCAGCCGGCGACCAGGGGCAGGATCTTTTCAAGGCCAACCTGACCACGGAGTTGCTCCAAAAGCTTCAGCCCTTTAACAACTTCACGGCCACCATCCGTGGGCTGAGCTACGACGCCAAGGCCCGGTGCTCCTTCGAGTCGCAGTTCGACGGTACGGTGTGCTACCCCGAGTACCGGCTCAGCCAAGATGCCTCTCTGCTCGGCGCCAACGTCTTCATCGACAACCTGCTCGAGATGAAGCAAGCGGGCTTCTTCCAAGGCGGTGCCGACTACGAGGTCCCCGTCTTCGCCTACAACCTGGCCGGCAAAATCCCCTGACGACGACTGGCAATCGGGCACCCAGAGCCTGGTCTACGCCGCCGACAACCCCGCAGCCAAGACCCGCTACGGCTACACCACCACCATCACCCACGAGGTAGGGCACCACACCGCGCTCTCGCACCCCCACGACGGCTACGACTCGGCCAGCGACAAGGACTACGGCCCCAGCAACGAGTTCTACTACGCCTGGCTGGGCGACATGTCCAACAGCGTCATGAGCTACATCGACCTCACCGCCGAGTTCGGGCAGTTCAACCGCGACGCCATGAACCGCTACCGGGTAGCGGCCTACCTCAACCAGGCTAACGAGATCCTCCAGGCCATGATCGACGCCAAGAAGCTCAACGCCGGCGCCATCCCGGCCTCCCTCAAAGACGCCGATAGCCAGATGGCCGAGGCGCTGAAGTCCTACCGGGCGATGGAGTACGAGGCGGCGGTGCAGAAAGCCAAAGGGGCCTATGACGCGGTGGTGGCCGCGGCGGTCAGTGCGGGCGTGAACATCAAGAATTACTGGTTCGAAGGCTACACCCTCGAGCCCGCCAGCAGCTTGGCGGCCTTGCGGGTGAACAACGGCGGCCCCAAGGGCGCAGACTTCCCCATCAACGAGTCCAAGGCCTTGAAGCGGCGCATGCGCCCGTAATCGAGGGAGGTTGCACGAAAGCCGGGGCCCGTCCCCGGCTTTCTCATCCTTTTTTGCCCTGCGCTTCAGGTGCTTCTGCTAGTTTGAAGCCGTGGCGAAAATCGCACGCTTGCTCGTGATGGCGATGGCGTCGGTGGGAGTGCTGGCGATGGCCCAGAGCGCAGGGGGAACTGCCAGGCTGAGCGCGTATCAGCCGGTGTTTGAGCTGGTGCGAATGGTCAATGCCCTGGCCGAGGTGGACAGGGTACAAGGGCTGGCTTTTGACAAAGACCAAGCCGCCGCCTTGCTGGGCAAGCTGCACCCCCTGGGCCTTCAGGAAAACCTCGAGCCCCCCCAGGCCGTGACGTTGCGAAAGGAACTCGAGGCCCTCCTCACACCTGCGCAGTCGGTCTGGGTGAGGGGGTGGCTCGAGCAGCAGGAAAAAATGGCCCGTATGCGCCTGGCTCAAATCAGGACCGACACCAAGCCCAGCTTCTACATGTTCGCGGTACCGGGTTACTTGGGCATGGTGGCCGAGTTGCAATCGGGGAAGCCCTTTAACCCCTTCAAGAAAGGCCCTAACGCGACCCGGCTGAACAGCCTGATCCAGAGCCTGCAAAGGCGCTGAGCGCAGGAGGCTTCAAGCCAGAGCCGGCAGCCCCGCGAGTTGGCGCAGCTCCTCCACCTTGTCGGTGGCCTCCCAGGGGAAGCCGTCGCGGCCAAAGTGGCCATAGGCCGAGGTAGCGGCGTATATGGGTCGCAGGAGGTCCAGGTTCTGGATGATGGCTTTGGGCCGGGCGTCGAAGACCTGCTGAGCGATCTTGCCGATCTGCTCGTCGGGCATCACCCCGGTGCCAAAAGTCTCCACGCGCATCCCCACCGGACGGGCCTTGCCGATGGCATAAGCCAGCTCGACCAGGGCGCGGCGGGCCAGCCCTGCGGCGACGATGTTCTTGGCCATGTAGCGGGCGTAGTAAGCCCCGGAGCGGTCTACCTTGGTGGGGTCCTTGCCGCTGAAGGCCCCGCCCCCGTGGGGCACGGCTCCGCCATAAGTGTCCACGATGATCTTGCGCCCGGTAAGGCCGGTGTCGCCGTGGGGACCACCGATGACGAACTTGCCCGAGGGGTTGATGAGGTAGAGGGTCTCCTCGCTGAGGTATTGCTCGGGAATGGCCCGCCGCACAACCTTCTCGATCACGTCGTGGCGGATTTGCTCTTGGGGTATTTCTTCAGCGTGCTGCGTAGAGACCAGCACAGTGCCCACGTAGAGGGGCTTATCGCCCTCGTAGACGATGGTCACCTGGGCCTTGCCGTCGGGGCGCAGGTAGGGGAGCTCCCCGCTCTTGCGGGCCTGGGCCAGGCGACGGGTGAGGCCATGGGCCAGGGAGATGGGCAGGGGCATGAGTTCGGGGGTCTCGTCGACGGCGTAGCCAATCATCAAGCCCTGGTCGCCCGCTCCGATCTCGTCGAGGGGGTCGCGCGAGCCCAGCTCGCGGTACTCCCAGGACTTGTTGACCCCGCCGGCGATGTCGGGCGACTGCTCGTCGATGGCGGTGATCACCGCGCAGGTGCTGCCATCGAAGCCAAACTTGGCGCGGTTGTACCCCACTTCATTGACGGTCTGGCGCACCAGGTTGGGGATATCTACGTAACTCTCGGTGGTGATCTCCCCGGCCACCATCACCAACCCCGTGGTGACGAGGGTTTCGCAGGCCACCCGCGACTTGGGGTCCTGGGCGAGCATGGCGTCGAGGATGGAATCCGAGATGCGGTCGGCCAATTTGTCGGGGTGACCTTCGGTCACCGATTCAGATGTAACTAAGCGCAGCAACTTTCACCTCCAGTTGGGTTGCACCGTCCTGCTCAGGGTAGCAGGTGACAAGCCGAAACACTATAGCACCTGGGCAACCCCCTGCTGTGAGCCCAGTCGCCAAGGGCTTCAACGCACCCGGCGGAAGCGTAGGGCAACCTCGAAGCTGCGCCGCCAAGGGAATTCCACGCTCAGCAGCTCGAGCCGGTCCCCCATCAGCTTCGGCAGGCGCTGTTCGCGCAGGTAGCCCAGCGTCAGAATGCTCACCCCCTCCAGCAAAGGCTCGGCGAAGTAGCGCCGCACCCAGGGTCGCCCCACCTCGCCATAGAGGTACTGCAGATAACCCTCGGCCAGCCGGTCCAGCCGCCCCTCGAGGTCGCGCAAGAACAGCCCGCCCTGGGCCAAGGCGCTGCCCAGGTTGTTGGCGGGCGTACCCCAGCAGGCATAGCTGGCAAGGTAGGGATAGCGGCCTAGCTCGAGCAGGTAGTCCATCAGGCGCTTGTCACCCCGGTTGACCGAGGCGATGTCGGCCACCGCCACCGGGGCCTCGCGGCTGGCCCGCAGCAGGGTGAGCACCGCCTGGCGGGGGTCCTTGCCGGTGTAGACCAGCAGGGCCAGGTCGGGCTTTTGCTCCACCGCCTGCATACCCCCGCTCTCCAGCAGCCGCCGCACGCTCTCCTCCAGGGGGATCCCCTCGTAACGGGTGTTTTGCCTGGCGGCGGCGGGGTCGTCGTACCACACCCGCACCCTGAGCCCTGGCGACAGCGCTCGCAAGAGCATCAACTGCCCGCTCTCGTCGGCGCCGGGGCGGGTGGGTAGGGGCAGGGTGGCCGCCTCTTGCACGGCGGGGGAACCCGGCAGGGCGTCGTCCCAGGGGGCCTCGAGGTAGTCCAGCCCCCAGTCCGCCAAGGAGCGCAGGACCTCGAGGTTGCGCTCGCGGTATTTGGCGTCGGGGTGGCGGGGGATGACCCCAAAGGCCACCACCTTACCGCCGAACTTGCCCCTCCAGGCCCGCAGCAGCGTCAGTCGCGCCAGGGCCTCGGGGACAGACAGGGGGGTCGCGCGGCTCTGCACCAGCCCCCCATAGGCCAACGCGTCCAGGCTCACCACCAGGCGCTCACCCGGGGTGTTGATGAGCCAGGTGGCAAGGTCGAGGAAGCCAACCCCCGAGCGGCCCTTGTAGAACTCCGCCGGGGGGCAGCGCACCACCCCCCAGGTGCAGGGGGTCCAGTTGGGCGGGCGGTTGTCGAGGGGGACGTAGAGGGTTTGGGCTAAGCCGCCGGAGGTGAGCAGCGGGAATAGCAGGCATAGCAGCTTGCGGTGAGCTTTCCATTGCGACAGGAGCGCAACCATAAGGCCTCTAGATGACCCCTTTCCCCGGTCCTTCCCACTCGAGCCCGAACAACCCCGCCCACGTCGCCGCCAAGTCGGCGAAGGTCTCGCGGGTGCCCAGGTCCCGTCCGGCCAGCCCCGGGCCTACCGCCAGGAGCATGCCGTACTCGCGGGTGTGGTCGGTGCCGCGGTAAGTGGGGTCGTTGCCGTGGTCGGAGACGATGAAGAGGTAATCGTCGGGCCCCAGCCCGGCCAGGATGCCGGGCAATTCGGTGTCGAAGTCGCGCAGGGCGGCGGCGTAGCCTTCGGGGTTGCGGCGGTGGCCGAACTTGGCGTCGAAGTCGACGAGGTTGGTGAAGACCAAGCCCGAGAAGTCCTGCCGCATGAGCTCCAGCGTGCGGGCGATGCCGTCGGCGTTGTCCTTCGACTTCACCTCGCGGGTGAAGCCGCGGTGGGCGTAGATGTCGGGGATCTTACCCACCCCCACCACCTCGAGGCCCCCCTCCTTGAGCACGTCGAGGACGTTGCGGGGAGGCTCGAGCGCGAAGTCCTTGCGCAGGTCCTCGCGGCGGGCGTAGCGACCGGGCTGGCCCTCGAAGGGGCGGGCGATCACGCGGGCGACGGCCAGCGGGCCCACCAGCATCTCGCGGGCCACGCGGCACCACTCGTAGAGGGTCTCGAGGGGCACCTTGCCCACGTGGGCCGCCACCTGGAACACCGAGTCGGCGGAGGTGTAGACGATGGGAAAACCGCTCTTCAGGTGCTCGTCGCCGTAGTCGCGGATGGCGTCGGTGCCGGAGTAGGGCTGGTTCAGCAACCAGCCCCCCACCCCGATGCGCTCGGCGTAGCGCCGGAGGAAGTCCGGTGGAAAACCCTGTGGAAAAACCTGGAAGGGGTGCTCGAGCTGGATGCCCACGAACTCCCAGTGCCCCGTCGAGGTGTCCTTGCCGGGATTGACCTCCCGCATGCGGCCAAAAGCCCCTCTGGGTTGCTCAACTTTGGGCAAGGTGTGTACCCCCGGCACGTGGCCCAGGCCCAAGGCGGCCAGGTTGGGCAGCTCCACGCCGCTCTTGAGCACGGTGTGGTCGAGGGTGTCGGCCCCCTCGTCGCCGAAGCGGGCGGCGTCGGGGAGGTAGCCCAGGCCCACGGAGTCGAGCACGATGGTGATGATCTTCATAACCTGAGCATACGCGTTCAGCGCTGGCCGAGCAGTTCGGATAGCCGCGAGAGGCAGCGGCCAAACTTCTTGGCGAAGGCCCCGTGGCGGTAGCTCTCGAGGAAGATCTGCTCCAGCGGCACCCCGGAGGCCCGGAGCTGGAGGCCGCGGTCGTAGAGTTTGTCGATGAAGTGCACGAAGCGCAGGGCGTCGTTGAGGTCGGGGATGGGGGCCAAGCCCTCGAGGTAGACGACCTCGAGCGAGTCGAAGAGGTAGCGGTAGCGGATGGGGTGCAGGCCGCGCAGCAGGTAGAAGAGTTCGGCGAAGGAGTCGTAGCTGGCGGGCCGGGTCTCCTCGTGGTAGAGCTCCTCGAGTTCCTCGGCCGCTAAAGGCAGCGGGGGGTGCTGGAAGTCGCGGTGGCGGTAGTCTTCGCCGTCAAGGCTCTCCACCGCAAAGCGGCGGGCCAAGCTCTGGATCTGGATGCGGAACTGCTCGGCGTTGAAGCGACCCTGGCCCAGGGCGCCGGGCGGGGTGTTGGAGGTAGCCGCCACGCGCAGGCCCTTTTCCATGGTCTGGCCCAGCAGGTTGGTGACCATCTGGGCGTTGCCGGGGTCGTCGAGTTCGAACTCGTCGATGAAGAGGTAGGCCAAGCGGCCAAAGCGCTCGACCGCCTGGGCCATGCCCATCAGGCCCACGGCGTAGGTGAGTTCCTCGAAAGAGAGGTAGGCCTTGGGCTCGGGGGCTTGCCAGTAGGCGGCTACCAACAGGTGGGTCTTGCCTACCCCGAAGCCGCCGTCGAGGTAAATCCCCCTCGGATCGGGCAATTTCTTGCGGAAGAAGCCCTGGGGACGGTCCCGCACCCAGCGCCCCAGGCGCTCCTTGGCGACGGCTTGCGAGGAAAAGCGGGGGTCGGGGTGGTAGGAATCGAAAGTGGCCCCGCTGTAGCGCGGCGGCGGCACAAATTGGGCGAGCAGGGTCTCGAGGTTGACTTCAGGCATTCGTTCGACCAGACGCACGGTTTCAAGCCTATCGCCTTTGGCGCGCTGGTGGAGGTGAGCCAGCGCATCGCCCGCAAGCGGGGGCATAGCTCAATACCGACGTACACACCGGCAAGGCCACCGCCTCCACCGACCGCCCCGCAGCGGCACCGGCGCCGAGCGCTAGAATGGGCTTTGGATTGAGCCTCGAGGTTCGCGCATGGCAGTAGACACCTCCGCAATTCCCCGCAAGAACTCGGCGCGGCAGCGCTTCATCAACGTGCTGCGCGTGGCCCTCAAGCCGCTGTATTGGTGGTACGAGAAGCGCTTGGAGGCCGAGGTGCGCCACGGCCACGTCCCCCGCCACCTGGGCATGATCTTGGACGGTAACCGGCGTTTCGCCAGGGAACTGGGCCTGCAGGGGCACGAGGGGCACGAGTTTGGCGTGCAAAAAGCCTACGAAGTGCTCGAGTGGTGCTTGGAGCTCAGGATCCCCACCGTCACCATCTGGGTCTTCTCCACCGACAACTGGAGCCGCTCGCAGCTCGAGGTCGAAACCCTCATGAACCTCTTCGTCAAAGAAGCCAAGCGCATGGCCCAGGACCCACGCATCCACGCCAACGAGGTGCGGGTGAAGGTCATCGGGCGCCGCGACCGCTTCCCGCCGAAAGTGCTGCAAGCGCTGGAGGAACTCGAAGAAGCCACCAAGCAGCACGAGGGCATGCTGCTCAACATCGCCATGGGCTACGGCGGGCGCGAGGAGATCGTGGACGCGGTCAAGAGCCTGCTGCTCGAGGCCGCCCGCACCGGCAAGAGCCCCGAGGAGCTAGCCGCCGAGCTCGATATGGAGCACATCTCCGAGCGGCTCTACACCGCCGGGGTCCCCGACCCCGACTTCATCATCCGCACCTCGGGTGAGATCCGGCTCTCGGGTTTTCTGCTGTGGCAAGCTGCCTACAGCGAGTACTACTTCTTCGACGCCTTCTGGCCCGCTTTCCGCCGGGTGGACTTCCTGCGGGCCATCCGGGCCTACCAGGGCCGCGAGCGACGCTTCGGCAAGTAAAGATGGCGCTCGAATCCATATAGACGGCGTCCATATAACGCGGATTCACATACCCAGGATCAATTCTGTAGTATTCTAAAAGTCATGAATTGGCGTACATGGTTCAAACTGCGGTTACGCTGGTGGGAGGTGCTCATTCTGGGGGTTCCCGTCATCGAGTGGTACTAAGCAGGAAGCGCACCTCCTGGCGGGAGAGGCTCGGGGAGAAATCCCCGAGCCTGTGCACTTTCCAGGCTTCAGCCTGTTAAATCTGCAACAACCCTCGCCTCACAAACCCACTCCGAAATCGCTATCGGGCCTCGACCCGGCAACCCTCATGGAGTCCAGCGGGATGTATTCGCCACCCACTCCGACCCAGACAAACATCTCAAGTCTGAAGGGCACCCAAAGGCGCTCTTCTCACTGTGGGGGCCGCCCACTCACAAACAACCTCCGAGGATACCCCGGTTTTCAAACCGGGGAGGAATCGGTGCGCCGCCGAAGGCGGCGATGCTCTTTGCAACGTGGAGGCCATGTGCGTATCCTACGTTTACACACATGGCGGAAACCGTCGTCCTCAAACTACGCTCCCCGGCAAAGGCAAAGCGGGAGTGGTTGGAAAGAACCGCCGAGCTTTTCCGCCAAGGGGTACAGTTGGGGCTTGACTACGCCCTGAGCGCCAAAACATCAACCCGGGGGAAAATCCATGCCGCCGCCTACGCTTCCATCCGTGCCTTGGGCCTGCCTTCCGACTACTGCCGCATGGCCGTAAACGGGGCCGTGCAGCTCGCCCGCAGCCATTTTGGTCAGCGCAAGGCGAAGCGCAAAGCGGGCAAGCCCACGGTGGTACGTAGCCAGGGCATTGGGCTCGGAACAAACGCCTACAAGGTCGTGGGGAATACCCTGAGAGTTTCCACGGGAAGGAAAGGAGAATACCTTTGGTTACCCCTGTCAGTCCCCGCACACTGGCGGGACAGGCTGTCCCATGTCAGGGGGGATGCCCGGCTGTTCAAACGGGGTAGCGATTGGTTTGTCATGTTGCCCCTCAAGGTGCCCACCACCCCCACCGTCT
Source organism: Calidithermus timidus DSM 17022 (assembly GCF_000373205.1). Classification (NCBI taxonomy): domain Bacteria; kingdom Thermotogati; phylum Deinococcota; class Deinococci; order Thermales; family Thermaceae; genus Calidithermus; species Calidithermus timidus. Next base: position 226,048 of record NZ_KB890700.1, on the reverse strand, counting down.
GTGACGGGAGCGGTGCGCCTACCGCTATCGGGGTAGATCTGGGCATCGTTCGGTTGGCTACAGCCAGGCATCCTGGGGGCGTGTTTGTGGTCAATGGCAAGCCCATCCGTCATCGCCGGGAACGCTACGTTGCCCTTCGCAAACGGCTGCAGAGACACCGCCGTGCCGACCGGGTGCGGGCTATGCGGGGCAAGGAGCGGCGCTGGATGACCGACCTCAACCACAAGGTCAGTCGCTAGTTGGTGAAGCTTGCGGCTCAGTATCCCAACCCAGCGCTGGCGCTGGAGAGCCTCGATGGGATTCGTGACCGGGTACGCGGCAGCCAGAGGTTCAACCGGATGATGAGTAGCTGGGCCTTTCGGCAACTGGCGGACTTTATCCTTTACAAGGCCCAAAGGGCCGGGGTCAGGGTGGTGTTTGTTGATCCCCGAAACTCTAGCCGGGCATGCCCAAGATGCAAGCACACGGCCAAAGCCAACCGACCTGAGCAGAGCCACTTCCGATGTGTGGCCTGCGGCTACCAAGGGAATGCCGATGTGGTAGCCAGTATCAACATCGCTGGTGCAGCGGCTAGACTGCTACGCCAAGGGCCGACTGGCACGGCCCGGCCCGATAAGGGCCAGCCTGACCCCGCTGGGGGTTGGGTAGATGGAGTAAAGGTGTGTGATACCGGATTCAAAAAGATACTCTTCAAAACCAAAAACCCAGGGGCTATCTTTTTGAATCCTAGAGCACTCCCTTCGGTCGACCGCCCCGCCAAGGCGGGGCGGCGTCACCATTCGGTGACGAACTAACCGAATCTGGTATGAGGCGCAAGTTTCGCATACAGACTCCAACCTCGCAAGTCCCTCGTAGGGGAACCCCCTGACTTCTGTCGGGGGAGGATGTCAGCCGGTAGACTTGGAGCCATGCGCCGCGATCACCTACTGGGGCTGCTCTACCTCAACGTCGCCACCCTCTTGTGGGGCACCACCTTCGTGGTGATCAAGCAATCGCTGGAGTCGCTCAGCCCCTCCCAGATCACCCTGGCCCGCTTCGTGGTGGCGGCGCTGTGCTTCGTGCCCTTCGTGCTGCGGCTGGAGCGCAAGGTCTGGCTGGCGGGGCTCGAGCTAGGCCTCTACCTGTGGCTGGGCTACGCCACCCAGGCCATCGGGCTGGAGTACACCACCGCCAGCCGCAGCGCCTTCATCACCACGCTCTATGTGGTGATTCTGCCGATGTTTCTCGGGCTCATCGGGTACAAGCTGCGCCTGCCGGTGTGGGTGGCGGCGGTGATGGCGATTGTGGGCGTGGGGCTTTTGTCCTATGACGGCTCCCCACCAAATCTAGGCGACCTGTGGACGCTGGGAACCGCCCTGGCCTACACCTTCTACATCTGGCGGCTCGAGCACTTCGTGGCGGTGCGCAGCTATCCCACGCTGCCCATCACCGGCGTGCAGATGTTCGGCGTAGCCCTGCTCTCGGGAGTGTGGGTGGCTTGGGAGCGCCCGGCTTGGGACTGGGCTACCCTCCCCTACGCCGAAATACTCTACCTGGGCCTCGTCGCCACCGCCCTCTGCGTCTGGCTACAGGCGCTGGGACAGCGCACCGTCTCCGCCCCTGAAGCCGCCATCGCCTTCACCCTCGAGCCCGTCTACGCCGCCATCTTCGCCTTCTTCATCCTGGGCGAGCGCCTGGGGATACAGGGGCTGGTGGGAGGGCTCTTGATCCTGGGCGCCACGCTGGTGAGCCAACTCCCCCAACTACTGCGTCCGAGGCGGGAGCTGGGTGGGAGCGAGCGGGCTTAGGAGCCAGAGGAGAACCGAAAAGGGCGGGTACGCAAGCCCGCCCTTATGGCACCTTGCGTTTACTCCACCGCCCCGCCGTTGAGCGTCACCGTGAACTGCCCGCATCCGGTGAACTCCAGTCGCAGCGTGTCCTGCTCGCCGCTGGGGCGGGTGTAGACCCACTCCTTGGCGCCGGCGTCGTAGTTGAGCAGGCGGCTGGGGCTGGCGCAGTCGGCGCGGTTGTAGTGCAGGGTGGGGTCGGTGTACCAGACGAGGTTGCGGGTCTTGCCGCCGCGCACCCAGGTGAGGCTGCCGGGGTTGTCCTGGGCGATGGTGATGGTGCCCTTGGCCCAAGGAGCATCGGAGAGCTCGGGGGCGTAGGTCTTCTCGACCTCGAACTCGGCGCTGCCGGTGTAGGTGTTGGCGCCCTTGGTGACGCTGACGGCCTGGCTGTAGTCCTTGGCGATGGCGTAGAGGCTGGCGTCGCTCTTGTCGAGGGTGAGGCTGCCGTCGAAGGCGTGGTCGATGACGGTGCCGTCGTCGCGGGTGAGGACGGTGTGGAAGCCGGCGAAGCCGGCGCTGTAGCCGCTCAGGGGCAGGGCGTCGTTGGTGTCGCTGAGGGTCACGCTGCCCTCGGTGGTGTAGTCGGTCCCGTTGGCGCGGGTCCCAGCGCAGTCGAAGGTGACGGTGACGTTGGCGGGCACGCCGTCGTCGTCGGCGTCGGTGTAGTTGGTGGGGCTCACCGTCACGCTGCACTCGCTCGAGCCGGCAGGGGGTAGGTAGGCACCCAGGGCGTTGAGCAGGTGGACGATCCGGCGAGGTAGGTTGTAACCGATGGCGTTGCGCGCCCCCTCGGTGAGGGCTGCCGCCTGCAGGCTCGAGCTTCCGCGGCCATCGGCCAGCAAGCCATCGTCGAGGGCCAGGTCCGCGGTGGCCACCTCGGTGAGGGCCACGGCGTCCGACTGGCTCAGGCCGCCGCTCGAAGGGTTCTGGGTCCCACAAGCCGCCAGCGACAACGCCAGGAAAGCAGCCAAATACTGGTGTTTCATCGCTCTTACCTCCACCCCCAAGCATGCCCACACAGCCTTAAGCCCATACCAGGCCCAAGCTGAAGCCAAGCTGAAGTTCCAATTGCTCTCATCCAGGATGGGATAGATTGGATGGGCATATGGGAAAAAGCGCGAGGAAGCAGGCCTTGAAGTATGCGTCCAAACCCAAGCCCAGCCCCTGGCCCTGGGTGATCGGCGGGGTCATCGTGCTGGCGGTGGCAGGCTGGGGCTTCATGCGCTGGCAAAGCCAACAGGGCGTGCCCCGCCTCGAGAGCCTCATCGAGCAGGGTAAGCCAGCTTTGGCCCAGGTGCAGAGCCAGCCCGATTACGGGCGCAGCCACGCCAACATCGGCGTCTCGTTGAGCTACGCCACCGACCCGCCCACCTCGGGCACCCACTGGTTCAACTGGACTGAGCCGGGCTTCTACAGCCGCAGTGAGCCCAAGGAAAAGCTGGTACACGCACTCGAGCACGGCAACATCGTCATCTACTACGACCAGCCTGGGGAGGAAGTGCTCAAGACCCTGCGGGCTTGGGCCGGCCGCTACCGTGGGCAGTGGGACGGGTTGGTGGTGGTGCCCAAGCAAGGGCTAGGCCAGACCGTCGAGCTCACCGCCTGGACCAAGCTGCTGCGGCTGGAGCACTGGGATGCCGCCGCTGCCGCCGCCTTCATCGACGCCTACCGGGGCCGGGGGCCGGAGAACCCGGTTCGATAGGGCATGACCCGCCGCAACCTCGCGCTGCTAATGGCCCTGGCGCTGCTGGTCATCGGGGCCTGGAGCGTGAGCGCCTGGCGCTCCGGCCCCGAGGCCGCCTTCGCCCGGCACATGATCCCCCACCACGCCCAGGCCATCACCCTGGCCAAGCTGCTCGAGGCCCGCACCCCTGACCCCAACCTCCAGACCCTCGCCCGCGACATCTACCTCACCCAGGAGGCCCAGATCGGCCAGATGAACGCCTGGCTACCGCCATGGGAACGCCCCTTCAGCCGCTCGGCCCGCTTCGATGCGGCCATGCGCGAGGCGATGGGTCTGGCCAGTGAAGCCGAGGTGGCCGACTTGGCCTCGAAAAGCGGTCGGGAGGCCGAGGTGCGCTTCCTCCAGCTCATGATCCGCCACCACCAGGGAGCCATCCCCATGATCACCCAGGCCCTGCCGGAGGTGCAGCGCGAGCTGCCGCGCAAGCTCCTGCTGGCGATGGCCAAGAGTCAGACCCTGGAGATCGCCCTCATGGAGCAACTCCTGGCCGAGCGCGGAGGGGTGCCGCTCGAGCCCCCGCCCTCATCCGGGCACCGGCATTAGCAAGATGCCTTGGCCCTCGACCCCACGTCGTGCATAAGCTGGGGGTGAATATGGCTCGAGTGCTGCTGGTCGACGACGACCCCTCCATCCACGAGGTGCTGGGGGCCTACCTGCGCCAGGAGGGGCACGAAATCCTCGCGGCGCGCGACGGGGCCGAGGCCCTGGCCCGACTGGGCGCGGCCGACCTGCTGATCCTGGATCTGATGCTGCCGAAGGTGGGGGGACTCGAGGTGGCTCAGGAGGCGCATCGGAACTACCCCGATCTGCCCATCCTCATGCTCACCGCCAAGGGTGAGGAGGAAGAGCGCATCGAGGGCCTCGACAGTGGCGCCGACGACTACGTAACCAAGCCCTTCAGCCCGCGCGAGGTGGTGGCGCGGGTGCGGGCCCTGCTGCGCCGGCGCGGCCTACGCGACGAGCTCGCCTTCGGGGCCCTTACCCTCAAGCCCGCCGAACGCGTGGCCTTGCTGAATGGGGCTCCCCTGCCCCTGTCGCGGCTGGAGTTCGACCTGCTGCTCACCCTGGCCCAGCACCCTGGGCTGGTGTGGAGCCGGGCGCGGCTGCTCGAGCGGGTGTGGGGCGGGAACTTCCCTGGCGTCGAGCGCGTGGTGGACGTGCACATCGCGGGCTTGCGCCGGAAGCTGGGCGAAGACGGCGACAACCCCCGCTACATCGAGACGGTGCGCGGGGTGGGCTACCGCTTCCGGGAGGAATGATGTTCACACGGCTGTTCCTGACCCACCTGCTGGCGGCGCTGGTGGCGCTGGTGGCCTTGCTGGGCTTCGCGGAGTGGCTGGCCCCACGCTTCTACCAAAGCCACATCGAGCGGATGGTGGCGGCCATCGGGCCGCAGGGCCACGAGCTGCAAACCGACCTCGAGCGCGGCCTGCGCTCGACCCTCACCGCCGCCTGGCTGGCCTCGCTGCCGCTGGCCGGGCTGCTGGCGGCGGGCACGGCCTGGGTGGTCTCGAGGCGGGTAAGCCAGAGCGTGCGGCTGCTGGCCCGCGGCAGCCGAGAGATTGCCCAGGGGCATTACCGCAACCGCCTGAAGGTTCAGGGGCGCGACGAACTGGCCTCACTGGCCCAGGACTTCAACCGCATGGCCGAGGCGCTGGAACGGGTCGAGCAGGGACGAATTGAACTCATCGGCTCCGTCGCCCACGAGCTGCGCACGCCCCTGGCCGGGCTGCAGGGCTACGCCGAGGCCCTGGCCGACGGGGTGCTGCCGCCCGAGCAGGCCGCCGAGCGCATCAGCCACGAGGTGCGGGCCATGCGCCGCCTGGTCGAGGATTTGTCGCTGGTCTCGAGGGTCGAGGCCGGGGCGGTGGAGATCCGCCCGCAGACGCTCGACCCCGTCGAGGCCCTGAGGCAGGCCCTCGAGCGCTTCGCGCTGGTGTTCGCCGAACAGGGGGTGGCCCTGCGGCTCGAGCCCTGCGGGCCGCTGCCGGCGGTGTGGGGCGACCCCGAGCGCCTGCAGCAGGTGCTCTCCAACCTGCTCGCCAACGCCCTGCGCCACACCCCGCCCGGCGGGGAGGTAGCACTGAAGGCCGAGCCGGCGCGGGGCGGGGTGCGCTTCAGCGTGCGCGACACCGGCCCTGGCATACCCCCCGAGCACCAGGCGCGGGTCTTCGAGCGCTTCTACCGCGTGGACTCGGCCCGCAGCCGCCAGGACGGCGGGAGCGGGGTGGGCCTCACGGTCGCGCGGGGATTGGTCGAGGCCATGGGGGGCAGTATGGGCCTGAAGAGCGGGGTCGGGCGCGGCAGCACCTTCTGGTTCACGCTACCGCCAGCCCGATCCTGAGCCCTGTCGCGCTCTTCCCTCGCGCTGCGCCTGATCCGGTGGGAAGGGGCGCCCTAAAGCGTCACGAAGGGCTCGAGCCGCCCTTTGACGAGGGCCAGCACCCGGTAGGGCTGGGTCTTGGGGCCGGGCATCCCCGGCGTGCCCGAGGGCATGCCCGGCAGGGCGATCCCCTCGATCCTGGGCCGCTCGCGCAGCAGCTTCTGGAGGGCGGCCAGCGGGACGTGCCCCTCCACCGTGTAGCCCGCGAGGCGCACGGTGTGGCAGCTCTGGGCCTCGGGCGGGATCCCGTAGCGGCGCTTGAGGGGGCTGAGGTCGTCCTGCAGCACCACCTTCACCAGGGCGCCTTGGGCCTGGAGGAACTTCACGTACTCCCCGCAGCAGCCGCAGGTGGGCGACTTGTAGAGGGTGGCCTCGAGGCCCTTTAGGGCACTCCCCTGCTGCGCCAGGGCTCCGCCGGCCAGGCCCAGGGCGAGACCGCCGAGTATCTTCAGCGCTCGTCTTCGATCGGGTTGATGGGTCATAAGCTTCCTCTCCGACAGAGGCTAATGCCTTGGTGTTAAGCCTTTGTAAACCCGGTAGTTTCAGCCGGCACTCAAGGCAATTTCAGGCGGGAGGGCTAAAGTTGAACCTCCTCCCCCGCCGGCTCGAGCTTTAACCCTGCCTCTCGTCGTCCGGAATTGCCAGCAGGATCAGGGCCGAAAGGCCAAATTTCAGGAGATCCAGCCATGCAGCCAGCACCACCCCCACGGCACCACCGGCATGAGCCCCACCATGCAGGCTTGCATCGGAACCTGCGGGCAGTGCCGCACGCCTCACCACCGTTCAACCCTGCCTGCCGCACGGCGGCCAGCACGTCGGGCCCAACCGCATGACCATTATGATGGACTGTGTACAGATTTGCGAAACGGCCAAGGACTTCATGCTGCGGGGCTCGCGGCTAAACGCCCGGGTCTGCCGGGCCTGTGCCGACGCCTGCCGCCGCATGGCCCAGGCCGCCGGATGCCCGCCCCCTCGAGCCCCCGGCCGTGGCCGGGGGTTGCCCTTTGCACAGGCTTAACACTCCACGCGTAGGCTCAAGCAGGAGGAATTATGAACCGACGCGAACTGTTGAAGTACGGAGCCCTGGGCCTGGCGAGCAGCTACGGGCTCTTTAGGCTCCCCGCCTTTGCCCAAAGCCCCTTTCCCCAGCCCCGCACGCTGGAGGTGCGCCGGGCCGATGGCGTGGTGGAGGCCCAGATCACCGCCCGGCAGGGCAACCTGATCCTGAGCGGCAAGCCCGCCCGGCTGATGACCTACGGTGGCTTCCCCGGCCCTATCCTGCGGGTGCGCGAGGGCGAGACGGTGCGGCTGAACTTCACCAACAACCTTCCCGAGCCCACCAACCTGCACCTGCACGGCTTGCACGTGCCCCCCAGCGTGGACGACCCGCTCGCCGTGATCCCGCCCGGCGAGAGCCGCCTTTATGAGTTCGCGATCCCCAAGGGCTCGGCGGGGACTTACTGGTACCACCCCCACCTCCACGGCCGGGTGGCGGAGCAGCTCTACGCGGGGCTGGCGGGCCTGCTGGTGGTGGAGGGGCCCATGGACGCCCTGCCCGAGTTGAAGGGGGCCGAGGAACACTTCTTGGTGCTCAAGGACTGGGCTTTCTCCGGCGACCAGATCCCGGCCTGGACACAAATGGACTGGATGAACGGCCGGGAGGGCAACCTGCTCACCGTCAACGCCGCCGTGCGCCCGACCCTGCGGGCCCAAAAAGCCACCCTGCGCCTGCGCCTCCTGAACGCCAGCAACGCCCGCTACTACCGGCTGGCGTTGGAAAACCATCCCCTCTACCTCATCGCCACCGACGGCGGCTTCCTGGAGAAGCCCGTCGAGCTCACCGAGCTCCCGCTGGCCCCCGGCGAGCGGGCCGAGGTGCTGGTGCGCCTGAGCCGGCCCGGCAACTACCGGCTGCAGGCCCTCCCCTACGACCGCGGCGCGATGATGATGCACGGGAGCATGAACGGCATGAGGGGCGACCAGGGGATGGGCCAAGGGATGGGGGGCATGGGCGACGCGGGGATGATGGGCCCCATGATGGGCATGGGAGCCACCCACCTCGAGACCCTGCTCACCCTCGTGGCCCCGGCCAACCCCAAGCCCCTGCCCCTGCCGGCCTCGCTGGCCCCCGTCGAACCGCTCGAGCCCTCCAGGGCCGCCGCCACCCGCCGCCTGGTACTGGGCGAGCGCATGATGCAGGCCGAGTTCTTCATCAACGACCGGATGTTCGACCCCGGCCGGGTGGACATCCAGGCCAAGCTGGGGACGCTCGAGGTCTGGGAGATCGTCAACAAGACCGACATGGATCACCCCTTCCACCTGCACACCTACCCCTTCCAGGTGCTCTCGCGGGACGGCAAGCCGGCGCCCTACCGGGCCTGGAAGGACACCGTGAACCTGCGCAAGAACGAGACCGTACGGATCGCGGTGCCCCTGCGCGACTTCAGCGGGGTCACCGTCTACCACTGCCACATCGTCGAGCACGAGGATCGGGGGATGATGGGGGTGCTCGAGGTCCGGCCTTAGCCCCCCTTCCCCGGCAGCGGAGGTGAGCCATGGAATCCTCGAAAAAAGCCCAGCACGTTCGGCGGCAGGCCAGGGTGGTCGCGCTCCCCCCGCCCCGGCCCCTGCCCCAGCTACCCCTGAGGTCGGAGGTGGGCTGCTGGTCGCCGCGGGCGACTTCCTTGGGACGGTCGGGCCGGAGGTGTAGGCCGGCCCTCCGCCTGCGAGGTGGAGGCCCACCTGAAGACCCTCCGGGGCGACGAGCGTTTCCTGGGACGCTAATGGGTCTGTGCCACTTCGGGGAGCACCGGCCAACGGGGGATTTTCCTCTTCGGCGAGGAGGAGTGGGCCACGGTGCTGGCTTCCTATGCCCACGTCTACGCCTGGGGCGCGGTCGCACGGGGCCTGGCCGAGGCCATGGGGGGCAGTATGGGCCTGAAGAGCGGGGTCGGACGCGGCAGCACCTTCTGGTTCACCCTCCCCACTTCGGCTTGGTAAGGCGGCTTCTACTCGAGGCAGCCTTGCGAGTTTAATTTTGACCCATGAAGCCCAGCCGGCTCCTTTCGGCAGTGACGGCTGTGGGCCTCGGCACAGCTCTGGCCCAGCCCAACCCCCTCGAGCACCCCATGGCCATCGAGGCCATGCGGCAGGGCAGCTACCCCGGCTCTGCCATCGTCCTCGAGCAGCGCCTGGCCCCCGGCTCCAACTACCAGCGCTACATCGCCTCTTACCGCTCAGAGGGGCTCAAGATTTACGGGCTGCTCACCATCCCCAACGGCAAGAAGCCCCAGGGAGGCTGGCCAGGCATCGTCTTCGTGCACGGCTACATCCCCCCCGAGCAGTACCGCACCACTGAGCGCTACGTGGCCTATGTCGACGGCTTCGCCCGCCGGGGCTACGTGGTGTTCAAGATCGATCTACGCGGCCACGGCAACTCCGAGGGCGAGCCCAGTGGGGCCTACTGGTCGCCGGGTTACACCATCGACGTGCTCAACGCCTACGCCTCGCTGCGCCGCTTTGGGGAAGTCAACCCCGAGCGCATCGGCATGTGGGGGCACTCGATGGGGGGCTATCTGACCCTGCGGGCCATGGTGATCGACCGACGCATCCGGGCCGGGGTGATCTGGGCGGGGGTGGTGGCTCCCTACAGCGACATCCTGGGCGGCTGGCGGCGGCCCAGCCGCCCAGGCACCATCCCCTCACAAGCCCGTCGCCGACGTGAGGAGTTCATCCGTCAGCACGGCACCCCCCAGAGCAACCCGGCTTTCTGGAACGCCATCTCGGCCAACAGCTACCTAAGCCAGGGGATCTCGCCCATCCAGCTCCACCACGGGCTGGCCGATAGCGTGGTCCCGGCGAGCTTCTCCCAAAAGCTCTCGGCCCAGCTCAAGGCAGCCGGGCAAAGCCACGAGCTCTACCTCTATCCCGGAAACGACCACAACCTCAGCCAGAGCTTCGCCACCGCCATGCGCAAGTCGGTGGCCTTCTTCGATCGCTACCTCAAGTAACCACCTTCCCATCACCTCCCAGCGAGGTTTTACGCCAGCTTAACAATACCGCCGTAGGATATAGCTGGAGGTCGAGATGATGGGATGGCCTTATGGCTACGGAATGATGGGCGGCTGGGGTTGGCTCGGGATGCTGATCCAGTTAGCCGTCCTGGTGCTGCTGGTCTACCTGCTGGTACGGGCCTTCTCCCGTCCATCGAGCGAGGGGCGGGATCGCGCGCTGGAGATTCTGCGGGAACGCTACGCCAGAGGGGAACTCGACAAGGAGAGCTTTGAGCGGATGAAGCGCGACCTGAGCGGGTGAGGAGGCATGCCGTGAAACGCAAATTGCTCTGGTTGGGAATCGCAGGCCTGGCCGTGTTGGGGATAGCCCTCACCCAGGGCATGTGGGGCAATCCGGGCTACGGGTACGGCCCTGGAATGATGATGGGCGGGGGGATGGGAATGGGCATGATGAGCGTTTACCCCGCCCAAGCCCAGCCCATCTCCCCAGCCGAAGCCAAGGCCCGGCTCGAGGCCTTCGCCAAACGCTTTAGCCCCGAGGCCAGGCTCAAGGACTTCATGAGCTTCAGCGAGAACTACTACGCCCAGGTGGTCGACGCCAGGGGCAACGGCCTGGTGGAGATCCTGGCCGACCGCTACACCGGCAACGTCTACCTCGAGCCCGGCCCCAACATGATGTGGAACACCCGCTTGGGCATGGGCTACGGCATGATGGGCATGATGCAGAGTCAGCCTCCAGCCACCACCCGCTACAACAAGGCTGCCGCGCAGAAGTTGGCTGAGCAGTTCCTCAAGGGCTACCTGCCGGGGGCCAAGGTTCTGGAAGGTCAGGCCTTCGGTGGTTACTACACCTTTGACTTTGGCCGCAAGGAGATCGAGGGCATGCTCTCGGTGAGCGCCTACACCGGCGAGGTCTGGATCCACACCTGGCACGGGATTTTCCTGGCAGAGTAGCGGGCATGCGTACCGATTGAGGGTCGGCAGGTGGAAGCCACCGAACCTTCGCTGGGCCAGTACGTCGCCAGCCTCAAGACCAGCAAAGCCCTCGTGCGCGACCGTGAGGCCTTTCTCGAGCGCTGTCGGCGCAAATACCAGACCCCGAGCCTCGCAGGTTTTCCCATGGTGGGCCTGGGTGGAAGTTGCGGAAAGCCCGCCTTTTTGCTACCTTTCGTCATTCGTTTCGACCGGGATACCGTGCTGGCTCTGGAGGCCGTGGCCGAGCGTTTCGGCATGTACGTGGAGTACGGGGCCTACCCCCACCTCAAGCTACCCGACGAAACCGAAATTGCCGCCGTGCAGGACTGGACAAACGCCACGCTGGTGTTTCTGCGGCCTTCTTACGAGCACAAGGAAGAATTGCTCGCCGCGGTTGCCGAGGCTCTGAAGCCCTAAGCCTCACTCACCGGCAGGGAAAGTTGGTGGGGGTTGACCTTTTGCATGATCCGGACTACTTTGATCCTATACCCCACCTCAGGTGGGGTGGGTATGAGACTGGAGGTCTAGCCATGTTGAAAACCCCAGGGCACGGCGATCGGCGTGAAGGGGTGCTCGAGCTCACCCTCAAAAACTGCCACGACGCCTCCGAACAAGCTGGCCTAGAAAGCTATCTGGCCCGGCTGCCCGGCGTCAGCGGTGTCCACTTTGACCGCACCCGCGCCGTGGCGCACGTGAGCTACGACCCTGGGCGAATCGGTGCCGAGGCCCTGCGCCGGCGGCTCGAGCAAGGCGGCTATGGCTGCACCTGCCGGGACTGCCAGGCTTCGGCCAGCCAGCCCGGCCATCCCGGGGCCGGTCACGCGCATTCGCATCCCGGCCCCACCCAGCCTCACGCGCATGGTACCGCTCCGCTCAAAGCCCATGACGCACATGCCGGGCACGGGGCAGCCATGGTAAATGACATGCTGCGGCGCTTTGTGGCCTCGCTGCTGCTCACCCTGCCCATCGTGCTCTTCTCCCCCATCGGAGGGGCGCTGGGCTTCCCCGAGATGCCGCCCTTCGGCCTCTCGATGGGGCTGTGGGGTTTCCTGCTGGCAACGCCGGTGGTGTGGTGGGGGGGCTGGCCCTTCATTCGTGCGGCCTGGCGGGCCCTGCTGCGGGGCGAGGCCAACATGATGACCCTCATCGCCACGGGCATTTTGGTCTCCTACACCTACTCGCTGGGGGCCACTTTCTTTTTCGAGGGCGAGGTGTTTTACGAGGCGGCGGCCATGCTCACCACCTTCAGCCTGGCGGGGCACTGGCTCGAGATGCGCGCGCGCTTCGCCACTGGCCGGGCGGTAGAGGCCCTGCTCAAGCTGGCCCCCGCCACGGCCCGCGTCCGGCGGGGCGGGCAGGAGGTGGAAATCCCACTCGAGCAGGTGCTGGTGGGCGATGAGGTCGTGGTCAGGCCCGGCGAGAAGGTGCCGGTGGACGGGGTGGTGATCTCGGGGCAGAGCTACGTCGACGAATCCATGATCACCGGCGAGCCCATCCCCGTGGCCAAGACCCCCGGCGCGAAGGTGATTGGGGGGACGGTGAACCAGACCGGGGCCTTCACCTTCGAGGCCACGGCGGTGGGTGCCGACACCGCGCTCTCGCGCATCGTGCAGATGGTGCGCAACGCCCAAGCCTCCAAGGCCCCGGCCCAGCGCCTGGCCGACCTGGCCGGGAAGTACCTGGTGTTCATCGCGCTGGGCTCGGGCGTGCTCACCTTCCTCTTCTGGTACTTCCTGGGGGCGCAGGGGTTGGTCTTCGCGCTCACCGCAGGGGTTTCGGCCATCGTGGTCGCCTGCCCGGACGCCTTGGCCCTGGCGACCCCCACGGCCATCACCGTAGGGGTGGGGCTGGCGGCCCGGGAGGGCGTGCTGTTCAAAAACGCGGCGGCGCTCGAGGCCACCGCTGCCCTGGATACCGTGGTCTTCGACAAGACCGGCACCCTCACCGAGGGCAAGCCTGCCCTCACCGACCTGATCCCCGCTCACGGCATGGACGAGAAAGCGCTGTTGCGCTTCGCTGCCTCCGCCGACCAGCCCTCGCAGCACCCTCTGGCCCGCTCAATCCTGCAGGCGGCCGAAGAGCAGGGCGTGGGTGTGCAGCCGCCCGACGCCTTCGACTCGGTTCCAGGTCACGGGGTCGTGGCGACGGTGCAGGGCCGGAGGGTACTCATCGGCAATAAGAAGCTGATGGAGCGGGAGAGGATAGCGCTGGGGGACCTCGAGGCCCAAGCGGCCGAACTCGCCGCCCAGGGGAAGACCGTCGTATACGTGGCGATAGACGGCAAGGTCGTGGGGCTCGTCGCCGTGGCCGACGTGATCCGCCCCAGCGCGGTGGAAGCGGTCAGAGCCCTGCACGCGCTGGGACTGAAGACGGTCATGCTCACGGGGGACAACCGCCGCACCGCCGAGGCCGTGGCCCGCCAGCTCGGCATGGACACGGTGATCGCCGAGGTTCTGCCCGAGGAGAAGGCGGCTAAAGTGAGGGAGCTCCAGGCTCAAGGGCGCAAGGTGGCGATGGTGGGCGACGGGGTGAACGACGCCCCCGCCTTAGCCCAGGCCGAGGTAGGCATGGCCATCGGGGCCGGCACCGACGTGGCCGTGGAGACCGCCGACGTGGTGCTGGTGAAGAACAACCCCGCCGACGTGGCCCGCAGCATCGCCCTGGCCCGCAAGGTGCGCGGCAAGATCAAGCAGAACCTCTTCTGGGCGGCCATCTACAACCTGCTCGCCATCCCCGTCGCGGCGGGGGCACTCTACAACAGCTACGGCATCCTGTTGCGGCCCGAGTGGGCGGCGCTGCTGATGAGCGCCTCGACCGTGACCGTGACGGTGAACGCACTGCTGCTGGGGGTGAGGTCGCGGCGGCGCTTTACACGGGCTTAACACAAGTCCCCCACTATCTTGCACGGAGGTAGGAGAGATGATTCGAAGAATCGTGGTGCTTACACTCGCGCTCGGCTTAGCCCTGGCCCAGACCGACCATTCGCAGCACGGCGGGATGCCGATGAAGAGCATGGGAGCGCTCGAGAAGCTCTCGGGCAAGGACTTCGACGTCGCCTACATGTCCATGATGATCGAGCACCACAAGGGCGCGGTGGAGATGGCCCGGGCGGCGCTCGAGGTGTCGAAGGATGAGCGCGTCCGCAAGGCGGCCCAGGACATCATCGCCGTGCAGAACAGGGAAATCGCCCAGCTCACCGCCTGGCTCAAGGGCTGGTACGGCCTGGCGCCCTCCCGGATGTACATGGACATGATGCGCGACGACATGAAGACCATGATGGACGCCGCCATGACGGGGATGAAAGGCCAAAACCCAGACCGGGCCTTCCTCGAGGGCATGATCCCCCACCACCAGGACGCCATCGACATGTCCGAGCTCGCCCTGAAGAAGGCCAACCAGCCCGAGCTCAAGAAGTTCGCCCAGGAGGTCATCGCCGTGCAGAGCCGCGAAATCCAGCAGTACCGCCAGTGGCTCGCGACGCTCTAGCCTTCAACATCCCAACTTTTCCCACCCCACCCGGGGTGGGGTTGACTTTATCCGGTACGGGGCCTAAGCTGATCCCGTACCCCTCCCCTAGGGGGGTGGATGGAGGCAAGCGATGATCACGGAGCTCAAGGTCGAAGGCATGAGCTGCGGCCACTGCAAGATGAGCGTCGAGAAGGCCCTCAGGGGCGTGCCGGGCGTGGAGAAGGTAGAGGTCTTCCTTCAGGAAGGCAAGGCCATCGTCGAGGGCAGTGCTCCCGTAGAAGCGCTCATCGCCGCGGTGCAGGAAGAAGGCTACGGCGCGTCGGTTCGGCAGTGAGAGGGGCGAGCGTGAACCCTATCGCCGAACACACCCTGCACCTCGAGCCCAAAGTGCGCGAAGACGCCCGCAACCGGCTGCTCTCGGCCAAGGGGCACCTGGAGGGCATCTTGAAGATGCTCGAGGGCGAGCCCTACTGCGTGGACGTGCTCAAGCAGATCAAGGCCGTGCAGGGCGCTTTGGACAAGGTGGGCGACCTGGTGTTGAAGAGCCACCTCGAGCACCACGTGGCCAGCGCTGCCCTGCGGGGTGATACCCAGCGGATGGTGGAGGAGCTGATGGAGGTGCTGAAGTACCGCTAGGGGCGCGGTTGGGGTCTGGCTGGTGAAGCGAATGAAAGAGCTGCACATTGGCGTCGAGGGCATGACCTGCGCGGCCTGCGTGAACCGGGTCGAGCGCGGGCTCAGGAAGGTCGAGGGGGTCGAGGTGGCCTCGGTCAACCTGGCCACCGAGAACGCCAGCGTCGTCTACGACCCCGAGAAGACTACCCCGCAGACCCTCGTGGAGAAGGTCAGGGAGGTGGGCTACACCCCTGTGGTGGCCGAGGTCGAGCTCGGGGTCACGGGCATGAGCTGCGCGGCCTGCGTGGGGCGGGTGGAACGGGCCTTGAAGCGGCTGGACGGGGTACTGGAGGCCAGCGTCAACCTGGCCACCGAACGGGCTACGGTCAGGTTCCTTCCGGCCAGCGTGGGCCCGGCCCAGTTCAAGCGGGCCATCCGCGACGCGGGCTACGGGGTGCTCGAGGCGGGGGCGGGCCAGGACCGCGCCGACCTCGAGCGCGAAGCCCGCGCCCGCGAGATCGCCAGCCTGCGCCGCTCGGTGCTCATCTCGGCGGTATTCGCCCTTCCCTTGCTCCTCATCGCCATGCTGCCCATGCTGTTTCCCGCGGTCGAGGGGTGGCTGATGAGCACCTTCGGGCACGGGGTCATGGTCACGCTGAACTGGGTGATGCTGGCCCTGGCCACCCCGGTGCAGTTCGGCCCCGGCCTGCGCTTCTACCGCCACGGCTGGGCCGCTTTGCGCGCGGGCTCGCCCGACATGAACAGCCTGGTGATGATCGGCACCAGCGCGGCCTACTTTTACAGCCTGGGCGTGGTCCTCTTCCCTGGCGTCTTTCCCCCACAGGCCCGGCACGCCTACTTCGAGGCCTCGGGTGTGGTGATCACGCTGATCCTGCTGGGCAAGTACCTCGAGGCCCTCGCCAAGGGCCGCACCTCCGAGGCCATGAGGCGGTTGCTCTCCCTGCAAGCCAAGACGGCGAGAATCGTCGAGGGCGCGCTCGAGCGGGAAATCCCTGTAGACGAGGTGCTACCGGGCGACGTGATCTCGGTCAGGCCCGGCGAGAAGGTGCCGGTGGACGGGGTGGTGGTCTTTGGGCAGAGCTACGTCGACGAATCCATGATCACCGGCGAGCCCATCCCCGTGGTCAAGACGCCCGGCTCCAAGGTAATCGGGGGAACCGTCAACCAGCATGGGGCCTTCACCTTCCGGGCTACCGCGGTGGGCGCGGATACCGTGCTCGCGCAGATCATCAAGCTGGTCGAGGGTGCCCAGAACTCCAAGCCCGCCATCCAGAACCTGGCCGACCGGGTGGTGGCGGTGTTCACCCCCATCGTGCTGGGGATCGCCCTCTTCACCGCCCTCACCTGGCTGCTTCTCGGCGGGGAAAACGCCCTAAGCTTTGCCCTGGTCAACACGGTGGCGGTGCTGATCATCGCCTGCCCCTGCGCGATGGGTCTGGCCACCCCGGTGAGCATCATGGTGGGCACCGGCAAGGCCGCCCAGATGGGGGTGCTCTTCCGCAAGGGCGAGGCCCTGCAAACGCTGCAACAAGCCCAGGTAATCGCCCTCGACAAGACCGGCACCCTCACCAAGGGCAAGCCGGAACTCACCGACCTGCAGGTCATGGGGGGCTTCGAGGAGGCCGAAGTGCTACGCCGGATCGCCTCCCTCGAGCAGAAATCCGAGCACCCCATCGCCCGCGCGATCGTGAAGGCAGCCGAGGCCCGGGGGCTGGAGCTCGTCGAGCCCCAGGGCTTCGAGGCCCTCCCCGGCTTTGGGGTGGGCGGATGGGTAGGGGAGAACCGGGTGGAGGTGGGAGCCGAGCGCTACATGGCGCGGCTGGGCATTGACGTGAGCCCCTTCGCCGCCCTGGCCCAGCGCCTGGCCGAGGCAGGCAAAACCCCGCTCTACGCTGCGGTGGGCGGGAAGCTGGCGGCGGTTTTAGCGGTGGCCGATCCCCTCAAGGAGGGGACCCCCGAGGCCATCGCCCTGCTGCACCGCCAGGGCTTCAAGGTGGCGATGATCACCGGCGACCATGCCCGCACCGCGCGGGCTATCGCCGAGCAGCTCGGCATAGACGAGGTACTCGCCGAAGTCCTGCCCGAGGGCAAGGCCGAGGCGGTGAAGCAGCTTCAGGGCAAAGGCTACAAGGTCGCCTTCGTGGGCGACGGCATCAACGACGCTCCCGCGCTGGCCCAGGCCGACGTGGGGCTGGCCATCGGCACCGGGACCGATATTGCCATGGAGACCGCCGACGTGATCTTGATGTCGGGCGACCTGCGCGGCGTGCCCAACGCCATCGCGCTCTCGCGGGCCACCCTGCGCAACATCCGGCTCAACCTGTTTTGGGCCTTCGCCTACAACATCGTGCTGATCCCGGTAGCCGCGGGCGTGCTCTACCCCTTTACCGGCTGGCTGCTCTCGCCGGTGCTGGCGGGCGCGGCCATGGGCCTGTCCTCGGTCCTCGTGCTCTCCAACGCCCTGCGCCTGCGGCGCTTCCGGGCACCGCTGAGGGCGCCGGTGATCGATGATCGCAGGGGTCGTACGCCCCACATCCTGCCTCGCACGCAAGACGCTAGGCGCGACAGCCCATAGCTTGTGGCCCTCAACCACGCCCTCCCGCATGGGATATATTCCCCTTGTGAAGCTGGCAGGTCGCTACAGACTCGAGGCTCCCCTGGGCGAGGGGGGCATGGCCGAGGTGTGGCGAGCCACCGATGAGCGCGTGGGGCGGCAAGTGGCGGTGAAGATACTGCACGCCTACGTGCACCCCGCCGAGCGCCAGCGCTTTTTTCAGGAAGCCAAGGCCCTCTCCAAGCTCTCCCATCCCGGCGTGGTGCAAGTCTACGACCTGGGGCAGGAGGAGGGCCGCACCTTCTTCGTGATGGAGCTGGTGCAGGGCGGAAGCTTTGACCAACTGGGCCCCTTTGAAGACGGACTGGAGGGCCTGCGGCTGCTGGAGGCGGCGCAGAAGGTGCTCGAGGCGCTGGCTCACCTGCACGAGCGCGGGGTGATCCACCGCGACCTCACCCCCCACAACATCCTGCTCACCGCCGAGGGCCACCCCAAGGTGATGGACTTTGGCCTGGCCTACTTAATCCAGGAGAGCCGCCACCTCACCCGCACCGGCTACACCCTGGGCACCCCGCAGTACATGGCCCCCGAACAGGCCAAAGGCCTGCCGCTGAGCCCCAAGGCCGACCTCTACAGCTTCGGTGCTGTGCTCTACCGCACCCTCAGCGGCAGGCCGCCCTTCGAGGGCGAGAACGATCAATCGGTGCTGTATCAGCACGTCTACGAGGAGCCCAGGCCGCTGCTCGAGGTCAATCCCGCCGTGCCTCCTTCGGTCTCGAGGCTCTCCCAGAGCCTGCTGCACAAGGACTCCGGTCCCAGGCCCTCCGCGGCGGCGGCGGCCCACAGCTTGGGTGAGGTGCTGCGGGAGTACCGCGAACACCTCAGCGCCACCCCCAGGGGCGGCCTCAGCCGGAGCGGTCGCTACCCCGGTGGCCCCGCCGAACCGGGGCGGCTCGAGATCGCCGGAAACTACGACCTGGGGGGTGAGGTGGCCTGGCCGGGCGAGCTGGTGGCCTGGGAAGGCCGGTTGTGGGTTGGGTCTGGGCGGGGAGTGGCCCGCTTCGACCTGGCCGAGGGCCGGGTGCAGCGCCTTCCCCTGGCCGACGAGGTCAGCGCCCCACCGGCCTTCGGCAACGGGCGGCTCTACGTCGGGGCCTGGGACGGCACGCTGAGCGCACTCGAGCCGTCCGGACGCCTGGCCTGGAGCTTCCCCACCCGCGCCGAGATTACCGCCGCCCCCCTGGTCCTGGACGGGCGCATCTACCTGGCCGGGCGCGACGGCTTTTTGCGCTGCATCGACGAGGGGGGAAGCCTGATCTGGGCCTTCCAGGCGGGCGGTCATCTCTCGGCCTCCCCTACCCTCTACCGCGGGCTCCTGTTCGCCGCCGCCGAGGACGGCTGGCTCTACGCCCTCGATCCCCTCAGCGGTCACCTACGCTACAAGGTCGAGACCGGCCCGGTTCACGCCAGCCTCCCCGCTGCCCGGGGCATCCTGCTGATCCCTACGTGGGCGGGGGAAGTCCACGCCTTCGACCCGCTGGGGCGCGAGGTGCTGTGGAGCTTCGAACTCGAGGGCGAGGTCTGGGGGCCGCCCGCCCTCGACCACCGGCGGGCCTACCTCAGCAGTTGGGGCGGCAAGCTCATCGCCGTGAACCTGGAGAGCGGCGAGGAGTGCTGGAGTTACCCGGCGGGCAAGGTCACGGCGGGGCTCTCGCTGGCCGGAGGCCACGTCTTCGCCGCCACCGAGGAGGGCCGGGTGCTGGCGCTCGAGGCCAGCAGCGGCAGGCTGATCTTCGAGGCCAGCGGCCTGGGCCCCGTGCAGGTCCCCCCGCTCCCCTACCGCGCCGCGCTCTACGTCGCCAGCCTCGAGGGCAGGCTCTATCGCTTCACGGAGAATTGGTGAGCGGATGGGAGCCGTCAACGGACAGCATGCCTGGGTCGTGCGTCGAACGCCCAATCTAAAGGCCCTTATCCCATCCACGCCAACCCTGTCGGGCCTGCTCGATGGCCTCTCGCAGGCTGACCTCGAGCCGCTTTTTGTAGCTCGCGGCGACCTTTCCCCCCTGCTGCTCGAAGTGCCGGAGGTAGGCCAGGGTGAAGTCCAAGTCGCCGGCCCGGCCCAGGGCATCCTGCAGGCGCCTGAGGTCGTCGGCGTCGTGCCCTAACCACTCCCTGGCGTAGCGCAGGCGGCGTAGGGCTCTGCGCAGGCTGTGCAGGGCCTCGAGGGTGTCCTCCTGGGCCCAGGTGGCGGCCCGGCGTCGCAGGCGGCGCTCGAAACGGGGCAGGCGGGCTTGGGCCTGGGGAATGGGGATGGGGGGTAGGCTCGGTAGGGCCCACAGCAGCCCCGCCATCCGGGGGGAATCGAGCGCGGGAACGAAGGCGGCTCGAGCGGCTTCGAGTTCCTTCCGGAGCCACCTGGCGAAGGCTCGGGGCTGCTCGCCGCTCAGCAGCACCTCGAGGTCGCGCACCCGGCCAGCCACCCGCACCAACCAGGCCAGGTCGTCCTCGAGCACGCTCATGCCCGCCAACTCGAGCCACACCCGCAAGCGCCGAGCGGCCACCCGCAGCTGATGCACTCCCTCGGGGTCGGAACCCTCGCGAGCGATGGGCAACTGTTCACGCAGGTGAAGGATCCAGCGCCCTGGGTCAATCACAGTTTTCTCCCGATGGCCGGGGGCAAAAAGGCCAGCAGGCGCATCCCGCCGGGCTCGAGACGGCCCTCGAGGTGGGCCGCCCCGCCCTTCTTGAAGGGAAAGCGCTCACCCAGGCGTTCCCCGGTGAGCAGCCAGGCGCACAGCTCGCCCATCCAGGGCTCGTGCCCCACCAGGGCCACCGACTCCCCCCGCAGCTGCTCGAGCAGCGCGCTCGAGGGGGCTTCGGCCAGATGGGGCGTCACCTCGGCCTCCCCCCGCAGCAGCGGCTTCAGCAACTCGGCGGTCTGCACCGCCCGCAGCTTGGGGCTGAAGTAGAGGCGATCGAAGCCGACGCCCAGCTTCTTCAGGGCCCTGACCATGAGCTTGAAGCGTTCGACCCCCTCCGGCGTGAGGGGCCGGGCATCGTCGCCCTGGCCGGGGAGGGCGTTGGCGGCGATGGCGTGGCGCACCAGGAAGACTTCCATCTCCCTCACCTCGCCCACTCCACCACCAGCTCCCGCCCAAAGGCCTGCCTGAAGAGCTTGGCTTGCTTGCTGGCCTCGGCGATCTCGACCCAGGGTTCCTCTTCGGCCTGCAGGCCCAGTCGCACCCGCTGATCCCCCAGCCCCACCTCCAACCCCCCTACCCGACCCGCGCGGGAGCGCTCGAGGTACTCCGCCAGGCGCAAAATGGCCGCCAGGCGCAACAGGCGGCGGGGGTCGCCGTCCTCGAGCAAGCCCTTATAGATGCCCACCTTGGGCTCGCCCTTGCGGTGGTAGCGCACCAGCAGGCCCAGCAGCGCCTGCTGGCGGTGGGTCATACCGGGAATGGCCGCACCCATGATCAAGTACTCCCCGTGCTTGTGGTGGTCATAGTAGGCCACGCTCATGCCGATGTCGTGCAGCAGAGCCGCCTCGTCGAGCAAGCGCTCCTCCTCGGGGCCATAGCCGTGCAGGGGCCCCAGGGCGCGGAAGAGCTGGCGGCAGAGGTGGCGCACCCGTGCGGTGTGCCCGAAGTCTTGGGGGTAGCGCGCGAAGAGGTTGCGCACGCTGAAGCCGCGCACGTCGCCGAGGAGATGGGGAGCGGGACAAAACTCCTCGTAGAACACCCCTTCGCGCACCCCCTGCCCCGAGACCCACAACCCCCTGAGCCCACCCTCGCGCAGCACCGTGCGGTAGACCAGCCCCCCAGCCACGATGATGTCGGCGCGGTCGCTCTGCAAGCCCTCGAGTTCACGCCGCTCGGTCAGCGGCATCTTCAGCAGGCGCTCGAGCAGCTCCTCCAAAGCGGAGCGCTCGAGCCAGTAGCCGTGCAGGAGGTCCAGCGGGTAGTTTTGCTGCTTCTGCACGAGCTTGGCCAGGTTGCGGATGGTGCCCCCCATCGCCACCAGCGGCAGCGGCTCCTCGCGCACCTGCTTCAGCACCTCGCGCATCTCCTTCTTCACGAAGCGCTCGAGGTCCTCGACCTCGCCCTTCCTGGGCGGGTCGGACTTCAAGAACAACTCGGTCAGCCGCACCGCCCCCAACGGGTAGGCCCGCCCGAAGCTGTAGCGGCGCTGCGCCATGCGGGAGAGCTGGGCGCTGCCCCCGCCTAAGTCCATCACCCAGGCCTCCTCGAGGGCGAAGCTGTTGGCGACGGCCATCACCCCGTAGCGGGCCTCGTCCTCGCCCGAGAGGATGCGGATGTTGAGCCCGAGCTCGCGCACCCGGCGCAGGAATTCGGGCCCGTTCTCGGCGTCGCGGGCGGCGCTGGTGGCAATCACGCGCACCTCCTCGAGCTCGGTGGCCTCGGCAAAGTCGGCATAGAGCTTGAGCGCCGAGAAAGCCCGCTCCATGCCCTCCTCGCTCAGCCGGCCCTTACTGGCCAACCCCTCTCCCAGTCGCACCGGCTCGCGGATCTCGTCGATCAGTCGGAAATGCTTGCCGGGCTCGAAGAGGTAGACCACCAATCGACTGGTATTAGAGCCCAGGTCCACGATACCGATGCGCTGCATGGCCTAAATCATAAGACTTCTGCAGAGCTCGCCGATGGGCGAGGATCATTCAGGGCAGCTTCTGCCCGTCGTGCTTGCCTCCCCACAGCGCCTCCTGGCCCTCGGGGCCGAGGAGGAAGGTGTTGCGGTCGTCGTTGAGCTGAGCCCGCAGGAGCTCGAGCACCTTGCTTTTAGCCCGGCTGCTCTGGATGGGGAAGAACAGCTCGTAGCGGTGGTCGAGGTTGCGGGGCATGAGGTCGGCGCTGCCGGCCCAAACGCGCCACTTACCCTTGTTTTTGAAGGCGGCGATGCGGGCGTGCTCGAGGTAGCGCCCTACCAGGCTGCGTACTTTGACCCCAGGCCAAAGCACGGTGAGGGTAGAGCGCACGATCAGGTGGACCCTGGCTCCCTTGTGCAGGGCTTTCTCGAGGGCAGCCAGGATGGTGGGATCGGTGAGGTGGTTGCACTTGAGGATGATCTCGCCCTTTTTGTGGGCCTCACCCTCGATGGCTTCACACAGCGCCTCGCGGATACCCTCGGCGGTGCGCAGAACCGCGAGGTGGGGAACGTGGTTGCGCTCGAGGGCCCCGAAGAACGTGGCCACGTCCTGGCCGATGCGGGGTTCGGCGGTGAAGAGGGATAAGTCGGTGTAGAAGCGTCCGTTGAGCGGGTTGTAGTTGCCGGTGCCCAGGTGGACGTAACCCTGCCCCTCCCGCCGCACGTAAAGGGCCTTGGCGTGCACTTTCTTGCTCGGCAGGGGCAGCACCCGCACCCCCGCGCCCTGAAAGCGCAGGCTCCACTCGAGGTTGATCAGCTCGTCGAAGCGGGCCCGGCCCTCCAGCAGCACCGCCACATCCTTGCCAGCCTTGGCGGCCTGGATCAGGGCCTCGGCGATGCCGTTGCCCTGACCGATGCGGTAGAGGGTGGCGCGGATGGCCTCGACCTTAGGGTCCTGGGCGGCGGCGAGGGCGAAGGCTTCGACCTGGCCGTAGTCCTCGAAGGGGTGGTAGAGCACCAGGTCGCGCCGGTCCAGGTAGCCCCAGGGGTCCGCGAGGAAGCCCTTGACCCTGAGGGGCTTGTTGGCCGCGAAGCGGGCGCTGGCCGGTCCCCCCTCCACCATGGTGTTCACGAAGCGTAGGTCCAGGGGGGGGAGAAGCCGGAACACCTCCTCCGGCTCCAGGCCCAGGGCCACCCGGATGCTCTCGGCCCACAGCTGAGGGAAGTCCTCCTCGAGCTCGAGGTGGCTCACCCGGCCATCCAACCTCGCCTCCAAGGCCTCGGGCAGTTCGTCCCAGTCGGCGCGGGAGCGCTCGAGCTGGGCCAGCCGGATCAGACGGAACTCGAAGAGCTGGCTCTTGGTGGGCACGAAAAGGTCGGAACGCATGCGGATGAGCGCCCCCAGCCGCACGTAGCCGCCCTCGCGCCCAGGAATGGGCAGCAGGCGGGGCAGGCTGTCGGGCAGGCGGATGAGGTGGTGCATCAAGCCGTCCCCGGCAGCGAAGTACAGCGCCCTGGGCGAGAGGTCGGCGATGGCCTCGGGGGGGATCAGGTCGGTGCGGGGGGCCACCTCCTCAGCCAGATAAGCCCCGAAGTACTGCTGTTCGGCCTTGGTGAGCTGGGCGGGCTCGAGCACGTGGATCCCCAGCCCGGTGAGTTCGCGCAGAAACTCGCGGTAAAGGCGGCTGGCCTCCTGCGCCTGGCTGAGGGCTTCTTGCAAGAGGGCCAGGTAGCTTGACCCACCGCGCTCCTCGAGAAAGGCCCGTGAAACGCGCGCGGCGAAAAACTCGTCGGTGTTGCTGGCCCAGATGGCCAGAAAGCGCAGCCGCTCGAGCAGGGGAAAGTCCGGGCGCAGGCTTTGCAGCAAGACCCGCCGGTTGAAGGAAAGCCAGGAGGCCTCCTGGCTTAGGTACACCCCACGGATCTCGAGGTTCCCCCCGTTCCTGGGCTTCATCAGCCTGGAGTCTGTCGCTTTTTTGTCAGGGGAGTGTGGGGAGTTTTTGTTCTTGCGCTTACCCACGCCACCTACGAGTGTAGCCAAAGATCCCCCATGGAGGCCAGAGCGGGGTTCAGGAACTGCTGGTGGCGGCTCGAGGCTGCTGCTGCGTTGGGGTATAACACTTCCATGCCCCCCCACACGGCTCCCAGGCGCTTCTACGGCTGGAGGATCGTCTGGGCGCTGGCCCTGACCACGACCATTTCTTACGGCATCCTCTACTACGGCTTCGGCGTGCTGGTCAAACCCATGGAGGCCGAGCTGGGCTGGAGCCGGGCCCAAACCTCGGGGGCCTACTCGCTGGGGCTGTTGATCTCGGGACTGATGGCGATCCCGGTGGGCTACTGGGTGGACCACCGGGGAGCGCGGGGCCTCTTGCTGCTGGGCTCGCTCTTGGGCAGCCTGATGCTGCTGGCCTGGTCGCAGGTGCACAGCTTGGGCGCCCTCTATGGGGTATGGGTGGGGATGGGCCTGGCGATGGCCCTGGTGCTCTACGAGGTGGCCTTCACGGTGGTGGCGGTGTGGTTTCGCCGCTGGCGCCACCGGGCCACCTTCGTCATCACCATGGTGGCCGGGCTGGCCAGCACCCTCTTCGTACCGCTGGAAACGCTGCTGGTCGAGAGCCTGGGCTGGCGCAGTGCCCTGGTGGTCCTGGCCCTGATCTTCGGGCTGCTCACCCTGCCCCTGCACGCCGTCGTGCGCCGCCGCCCCCAGGATTTGGGCCAGTGGCCCGACGGCGAGCCCGACCCCGGCGTACAGCTTCCCGAAACCAGCGTGAGCGCCCGGGCCGCTTTCGCGGAGGCGAGCTTCTGGTGGCTGGCCACCGCCTTCACCCTCTTGAGGCTGACCACTGCCGCCATTGGAGCGCACGGGGTGCCGCTATTGCTCGAGCGCGGCTACAGCCCGGCCTTCACGGCGGCTGCCGTGGGCTCCATCGGGCTGGTGCAACTGCTGGGGCGAGCCTTCTTCCTGCCCGGCAGCCAGCGCTGGTCGCTCTACCACGCCACGCTGGGGGTGATGTTCGCCCAAGCACTGGGCTCGCTGGCCCTGCTGCTGGTGCCGGGCAGCCTGGGCGTAGGGGCCTTCGTGCTGCTGTACGGTATGAGCAACGGCGCGGGCACCCTGGCCAGAGCCGGGCTCGTCGCCGAGCTCTACGGCTCCGAGAGCTACGGGCGCATCAACGGGGGCATCAGCCTGGTGGTCTCGCTTACCCAGAGCCTGGGACCTATCGGCGCAGGGCTGCTGCACGGGGTTGCGGGCAGCTACGACGCGGTGCTAGGGGTTCTGGTCGCCGCTTCGCTGCTGGCGGCCTTGTGCGTACGGCAGGTTCGACTGAGCGGTCAAGCGCTCGAGGAGGCCCAATCGTGACCTGAGGGTTTGCCGCAGGTCCGCCAGCGGCTTCAGCAGGTTGGGCTGTCCCTGGAGGGCTTGCCCAGACGGCGCCGCCGCACTGCACCTGACCCTGAGCTGACCCAGAGGGGTAGACTGAAGCAAGATGAGGCTGCTCATTCTCTGCACCGCCAACTCCGCCCGCAGCCAGATGGCCGAGGGCTGGGCCCGCTATTACGCGCAGAAGCACGGCCTGGACCTCGAGGTCCACAGCGCGGGCACCAAAGCCACCCGGGTCAACCCCAACGCCATCGCGGCCATGGCCGAGCGGGGCATCGACATCTCCACCCACCACTCCAAGACCCTCTTCGACGTGCCCGACCCCTGGAACTTCGACTACGTGCTCACCGTCTGCGACTCGGCAGCCGAGAACTGTCCGGTCTACCCGGCCAAAACCACCCGCCTACACCACTCCTTCCCCGACCCCGCCGCAGCGGCGGACGAGCCTAAGGCCTTCCGCGAAGTGCGGGACATGATCGGCCCCTTCATCGAGCAGTTGATCCTGGCCCTCAAGCAGGGCAAGGACGTGGCCGCGGTGGAGGCAGGCTGAACCGGGCTCGAGGCGCTTTTACCCCCCTCCCATTCACCCCGAATCCCCACTCCCCAGACTATGGGGCGTGCTTGGTTGGATCCTCGGCCTGACCCCCTGCCCCAACTGCCCTGGATTCCCCATGGCAGCGAGCTGCGACTGGTCTCCCCCGATTACCGCACGGTCTATGCGGTGTATCAGGTGCGCCAGCGTCGCCTGATAACCCCCTCCAAACCCACGCCAATCAGGGTATCCAAGGAGCCGAGGGGATTATTCGGACACCCGGCAGGATTCACGTGTACAATGGGCTCAGTGCTTCCAGGGGCGATGTGTGGCTGCAGGTCAGGGAGAAGCCCCAACGAGTTGCTGACCCGCACCTATCGCCTGGAGCTGCCCGGTGGCAAGGTGTTGCCGGAGGTACGATGAAACAGATCTTGCTCATCGAGGACGACCCTGAAATCGCCCGCCTGTTGCAGCTCGAGCTGGGCGAGGCAGGTTTCAACGTGGACTGGGCCAACGGAGGCATGGCCGGGCTGGTGCGGCTGCGCGAAGTCCCCCCGGACCTGGTGATCCTGGACTTGGGACTGCCGGATTTGGACGGGGCCGAAGTAGCCCGGCGCATCCGCTCGAGCACCGAGGTACCCATCATCGTGCTGACCGCCGCCGACTCGGTGGAGCGCAAAGTGAGCCTGCTGTCGGGCGGGGCCGACGACTACATCGTCAAGCCTTTCCACCCCGCCGAGTTGCTCGCGCGCATCCAGGTGCAGCTTCGCCACCGTGAGGGCGGAGAGCAGATCCGGGTGGGGGGTCTCGAGGTGCACCTGGCTAAGCGCCAGGTCAACTTCGACGGCCACGAGATGAGGCTCTCACCCAAGGAGTTCGAGCTGCTCTCGCTGCTGTGCACGCGCCCTGGCAAGGTCTTCAGCCGGGTGGAGATCGAGGAGCACCTGTGGGGCCGGCCCTTAGAACGCGACTCCAACGTGGTCGATGTGCACATAGCCAACCTGCGCTCCAAGCTGCGCGAAGCCGGAGCTTACGGCTACTTGCGCACGGTCCGCGGCGTGGGATACGCGCTGCGGCAGCGTGATAAGGAGTAGGCGAGCAGGGAATGACAACCGTCAAAGTATGCCGAGGGTCAGGGGCTAAGCATTTCGCGTACGGCCCCTGGCATTTGGCGTATTGCGGATTGCGTACGCCGTAGGACGTACGACCCATATGACCTTCCGCCTTCGCCTGATCCTGGCCTACACCGTCATCTGGGGCGTGCTGCTGTTGCTGGCGGTGGGAGTGACGACGTACGCGGTGCGCCAGGGGCTGTACCGGCAGGTCGAGCAAACCCTGTTGCACGATGCCCAGCGCCTGGGAGAACTCTACGACAGCCCCAACCCCGGCGGGGTCTCAGCGGAATCGGGCGGTACCCTGATCACCATCTACAAGCTGGACGGCGCGGAAGCAGGGGAACCTTACGAGATTGCCGATAAATCCCAGCAGTTGCCCAAGGAGGTGGTGCTGCAGGCCGGGATGGCTCCCCGCATCTATCGAGCCCCCACCTTCCGCGCCGCCTACATCCGCACCCAGCAAGTAGGCGTCTTCGCGGTCAGCCAGGACACCACCTTCATCGAGAACATCTCGCGGGGCGTGGCCCGTTCACTGCTGCAGACGCTGTTTCTGCTGCTGCCCATAGGCGCGCTACTGATGGCGGTGTCGGGCAGGGTGGCACTGGCCCCTTTGCAACGGGCTGCCTGGGCGGTGCGCACTCGAGGCCCCAACAACCTAACCCCCCTGCCCTACAACGGGCCCTCCGACGAGTTGGGCCAGATCATCGAGCGGGTGAACTCGCTACTGGAAGCCCTGCGCGAAGCGCAGAGCCGGGAGCGGGCTTTCCTGGCCGAAGTTTCCCACGAGCTGCGGACCCCCCTCACCGCCCTCAACGGCAACCTGGACCGACTCTCGCGCAATCCCGGCGATTCCGAGGCCTTGCTGCGGGCTCGCCGAACCGCCGAGCACCTCTCGAGGCTGGTCGGCGACCTGCTCTCGCTGGCCAGGGGCGAGGCCGAGCGCACGGTCAACCCCCACATCGTCCCGCTGGGCGAGTTGCTGAGCCAGGCGGTAGGCGAGTACCCGGGCGTGACGCTGTTCCTGCCGCCCAATCCCCCCGAGGTATTGGGCGACCCCGACCGCCTGCTACAACTCGCCCGCAACCTCATCGCCAACGCGGTCCGGGCCGCCGGGCGGCCCCAGGGGGTGCGGGTGCGCACCTGGACAGACGAGGCTCCCCCGGCCAACACGGCAGTAGCCGGAGCGCTGCAGACCCAGAAGTGGGCCGCCTTCTCGGTCACCGATGACGGGCCGGGCATCCCGCCCGAGCTGCTGCCCCGCCTCTTCCAGCGCTTCGCTCGAGGCCCCCAGGGCGGCACGGGGCTGGGTCTGGCCATCGCCAAGCAGATCGCCGAGGCCCACGGGGGGCGCATCCTGGTCTCCTCCCAACCGGGCAAAACCCGCTTCGCGGTGTACCTGCCGCTGTTGGCAGATGGAGAGGAAGAAGCGGGGTAAAAAAGGCCGCAGCCATCGGCGAGGAGCCGGGGCGTCGTGCATCCCCCCAAGGGACGCCACCACCCTCCGCAAGGCGGATGGTCTAGCCGGGCTTCAATCGATTCGGTTACCTGGGCTTCAGAACACCCTCCTACGGACATTTGACAAAGCCCCGCCCCCGACTCGAGACTAAGGCTCGACATGAAAGTGGCGCTGTTCGTGACCTGCCTGGTCGACCAGTTCTACGCCGAAGCAGGGGTGGCGGCGGTCCGACTGCTGCGCAGTCTCGGTTGCACGGTAGCGTTCCCCCCGGCCCAGACCTGCTGCGGCCAGCCCGCCTACAATGCGGGCTACTGGAGCGAGGCCCGCCAGATGGCCGAGCATACCCTGGGGGTGTTCGAGGACGCCGACTACGTGGTGCTGCCCTCGGGCTCCTGCACCACCATGCTGCGGGCCTTCTACCCCGAGCTCTACCGCGACAACCCCAAAATGTTCGCCCGCGTCAGCAGCCTCAGCAGCAGGAGCTACGAACTGGCCGAGTTCATCGTCAGGGTGCTGGGCATCACCCGCCTGGGGCAGGGCCTCGCCGGGCAGCGCATCGCCTACCACCACGGCTGTCACGCTTTGCGCGAGCTGGGCATCAAGGACGAACCCATCGCCCTGCTGCGGGGCGCCGGGGCCGAGATCGTCGACTGGCCCGCCGCTACCGAGTGCTGCGGCTTCGGCGGGTTGTTCTCGGTCAAGCTGCCCGAGGTGTCGCTGGGCATGGCCGACCGCAAGCTCTCGACCCTGCCCGAGATCGACGTGCTCACCAGCGCCGATGGCGGCTGCTTGTTGCACCTGTCGGGCCGCATCCAAAAGCGTGGACTGCCCCTCCCCGTCAAACCGCTGGCCGCGGTGCTGTGGGAAGCAACACAAAACCGCAAGGAGGATCCCCATGCGGCTTAGGGCCAACGAATACCCCAAGGAATCGGCGCGGGTCATCCGGGAAGAGCCCCACGTGCGCGAGTCGGTGACGGGGGCCACCCTCAACTTCGACGCCAAGCGCCGTGCGGCCTATGCCGAGGTGGATTCCGAGCAGTGGCGCCACTTCGCCGAAGCCGTCAAGAACCACGTGCTGATGAACCTCGAGCACTACCTCGAGCAGGCCGAGGCAGCCCTCGAGCGAAGCGGTGTTCGGGTGCACTGGGCCGAAGACGCCGAAGCCGCCCAGCGCATCGTAGCCGCGCTGGTGCGCGAGAAGGGCGTGAAGCGCGCGGTCAAGGCCAAGACCATGCTCTCGGAGGAGCTGGACATCAACCCGCTGCTCGAGAGCCTGGGCGTGAAGGTGCTCGAGACCGACTTGGGCGAGTACATCATCCAGCTCCTGGAGCAGCCCCCCAGCCACATCGTGGGCCCGGCCATCCACCTCAACCTCGAGCAGATCCGCCGGCTCTTCCACGAGCGCTTCGGCACCCCCCTCGACGCCGCGCCCGACGCCCTGGCGGCGGCGGCCCGCAAACTGCTGCGACAGGGCTTCCTCGAGGCCGACCTGGGCATCAGCGGCGCCAACTTCGTGGTGGCCGAGACCGGGACGCTGGTCCTCATCGAGAACGAGGGCAACATCCGCCTCTCCACCTCCACCCCCCGCCTCCACGTCGCGCTGGTGGGCATCGAGAAGCTCCTGCCCCGCTTCTCCGACCTCTCGGTGTTTCTCTCGCTCACCGCCCGCGCCGCCACCGGCCAGCGCCTGGGCACCTACGTCTCGCTGATCCAGGGCCCCCGTCGCCCCGACGAGACCGACGGCCCCGAGGAAGTCCACGTCGTCTTCGTGGATAACGGACGCAGCAGCGTTCTGGCCGACGATGAGGCCTGGGAGACCTTGCGCTGCGTGCGCTGTGCGGCCTGCCTCAACGCCTGCCCGGTCTACCGCCAGACCGGCGGCCACGCCTACGGCTACGTCTACTCCGGCCCCATCGGTGCGGTGCTGAGTCCTGGGCTGGTGGGCCTGGAGAACACCAAGCCCCTCCCCTACGCCTCCTCGCTGTGCGGTGCCTGCTTCCAGGCCTGCCCGGTGCGCATCCCCATCCCCAAGCTGCTCCTCACCTGGCGCCACCGCGCCGTCGAGGAGGGCCTCACCCCCCGCTTCGAGAGGACCGCCCTCAAGGGCTACGCCCTGGCCATGACCCAGCCCTGGGCCTACCGCCTGGCCTCCAAAGCCCTGCGTCTGCTACCCAAGAAAGCCCTCGACAACACGGTAGTCCCGGTGCTCAAGGCCTGGGTGGAGGGCCGGGCCGGGTTGCAGCCGAGCCCCAGGAGCTTCAGGGAGTTGTGGGAGGAGGGGATCGACTGAGGCGCTGCGCCAACTGCCTGACCACGCCCTGTTCTACCGGACAAGCTGCCTGGTCGCATCTGGCGGCAGTTTCCTTTTACCGATCTCCCAGGAGGAGCGGCGCGATCTTGGCTACAACCTCCTCGAGCAACCTGTAGGGCGCCTTACAGATAAAGTCGGCCCGGCGCACCCGCCAATCCAGGCTGCGAAGCTGGTCGCTCAGCACCACCCCACTTACCGAAAGGCCCTCCGGTAGCGCTACCTCGAAGGGGTAGCCTTTGACCTGGCTGGTCAGCGGGCATACCAGCGCAAGGCCCGTTTTGCCGTTATAGGCCGCCGGAGACAGGACTAACGCGGGGCGGCGCCCCCGCTGCTCGTGCCCGGCCTGCGGGTCCAGGCTCAGCCATATCAGGTCACCACGTTCAGGCACATAGGGCGGCACTACCAGACCTCTCGACCCACTACCGGCCCGAAGTTCTGCTCGGCGTGAAGGTTCTCCTCGGTGATCGCTTCGATCAGGTCCTCGAGCCGGTAGCGCGGCTTGTCCACCGGCTCGAGCCAGAGTTTGCCGTCCTCAAGGCGAAGATCTACCCTAGCTTCAGGCTTCAGGCCCAGCTCTGCCGCGAAACTCTTGGGGATCCGGAGGGCTAAACTGTTTCCCCACTGCTGCACTTTAGTTCGCATAAGTATCTACAATGAAGATACGGCGTTCATTGGTCAGCGTCAACAGACGCCGTATGGGCGATGTTCTTGTCCTGGATAGTGCGTCAAGGCGTATACTCCGGCAAATGCGCGAGCGCATCCTCTCCCGTGTTCGCCGGGCCCTCGAGCACCGCCCCAGCCCCGTCCTCCCTGACCCCCTTACCCTGCCCGCTCTCTCCCGCGAGGAAGCCGTCGCCCTCTTCGGCGAGCGGCTCAGCAGCAACGGGGGCGAGGTGGTGCGGCTCCCCGACTTGGGAGGGGCGCGGGAGTGGCTCGAGGGCTTCGCCCAAAGCTTCAGCGGCGCGGCGGTGAGCCGGATGGTGCCCCCCGTGCTCTACCCCGACCTACCCCCCCTACCGCCGGAGGAGGCGCCGCTGGGCATCTCCTGGGCCCTGGGCGCGGTGGCCGAGACGGGAACAGTGCTGCTCTCCAGCCGCGAGGGGCGGCACACTGGGCTGCTCCCCCCCACCCACCTGGTCTTCGTGCCGGAAGAAAAAGTGTACGGAAGGCTGCTCGAGGCCCTTCGGGCGCTCAAGGAGGACCTCCCCTCAGCCATCGGGCTGCACTCGGGTCCCAGCAAGTCGGCAGACATCGGGCAGGTCATGGTGCGGGGGGTTCACGGGCCGGGGCGGCTGGTCGCGGCCCTGATCGCCGAGCTGAGCGACTGATGCGCGCTACAGCCCAAGCACACTGCACGGAAAAAACCCTCACAAATGCCAATTTAGATGGCCAATGCGCCCGGGGGCCGATAAAAAAACACTTGAAAGCCAATCCACATATATTTTGGGGCTCGAGGCGTACACTCCCTCCATGAAGGCCACAACCCTAGGTGAGTTGAAGCGCTCCTACCCCATGGAGAAGCTCCGGCGCAGCGTCAAAGACGAAGCCCGTGAGAACCTCATCGCCAAGCTACGCTCAGGCGAGCGGCTGTTCCCCGGCATCCAGGGCTACGACGACTCGGTGATCCCCGCGCTCGTCAACGCGGTGCTGGCCCGCCACAACTTCATCTTGCTGGGGCTGCGGGGGCAGGCCAAAAGCCGCATCCTGCGCCAGATGACCGAACTCCTCGACGAGGAGATTCCCGCCCTGCCCACCGATCTGCGCGACAATCCCCTCAAACCCCTTTCCGCCGAGGCCAAGCGCCTGCTCGCCGAAGCCGGGGACGACGCCCCCATCGTCTGGGTTCCGCGCGACGAGCGCTACGTGGAGAAGCTGGCTACCCCCGACACCACCGTAGCCGACCTACTGGGCGACATCGACCCCATCAAAGCTGCGCGGCGCGGCACAGGGCTCTCCGATCTCGAGGCCGTGCACTACGGTTTGTTGCCCCGCGCCAACCGGGGTATCTTCGGCATCAACGAGGTCGCCGACCTCGCCCCCAAGGTGCAGGTGGCGTTGTTCAACATCCTGCAAGAGGGAGACGTGCAAATTCGGGGATACCCGGTGCGGCTGCAGCTCGACGTGTGGATCGCCTTCACCGCCAACCCCCAGGACTACACCGCCCGCGGCAAGATCGTCACCCCCCTCAAAGACCGCATCGGCTCGGAGATCCGCACCCACTACCCCAGGACCCTCGACGAGGGCTTGGCCATCACCCAGCAGGAAGCCTGGACCGCCCGCGAGGAGGGGCTCTACATCCCCTCCTACGTGGCCGAGGCCAGCGAGGCCGTGGCCTTCATGGCACGCGAGGACAAGCGGGTGGATAAGACCTCAGGGGTTTCCCAGCGCCTGTCCATCAGCCTGCTCGAGCTCGTAGCCTCCAACGCCGAGCGCCGTGCCCTGCAGTACGGCGAGCGCACCGTGGCCCGTCCCATCGATCTCTACTTCGCCCTGCCCGCCATCACCGGTAAGATCGAGCTCGAGTACGAAGGCGAGCTGCAAGGGGCCGAGCGGGTGGCCCGCGACCTGCTGCTCAAAGCCTTCGCGACGGCCTACGGCGAGCGCTCCAAGGGGCTCAAGACCGATGAGATCGTCGATTACTTCACCCAGGGCAACCTGCTGACCCTACCCGAAGACGCCAGGGGCGCTCTGAGGGAGATGGAGCAGGTGCCCGGTCTGCTGGAAGCCGCCCGCCGCCTGGAAAGCCACAATACCCCCGAAGCCCTGGTGGCTGCGGGGGAATTCATCCTCGAGGGCCTGGCCGGCCGGCGCAAGATCGCACGGGGTGAGGAGAGCTACAGCGCCCCCATCGAGCGCGAGCGGGAGCGCTGGGGAAGCGGGAACTGAGATGTCAAACGCCGAACGCCCAATGCCAACCGCCGGGGCTGGGCTCTTCCCTGGCGTCGGACGTTGGGCGTTTAGCGCTCGGCGTTGCCGGAGGCAGCATGCGCGTTCGCTATAGCAAGTACGAAGCCAGCCTCGACGACCTGACGAGCTCCGAGCTCATGGACATGCTCGAGGACTTCCTCCTCGACTCGGGCTTCTCCGACCCCTACAACCGCTATCAGCCCGACCCCGACCGCCAGCCCACCCTCGAGGACCTCTACGACGCCCTCTTGCAGGCGCTGCTCGAGCAGGATCGCATCCCCGAGGAGTGGATGCGTGAGGCCCGTTTCGCCAACCGCAAGGAGGACACGCGTCTCTACCGCGAGATCCAGAGGCTCATCCAGCGCCTACAGGACGAGGGCTTCATCCGACTCGGCAGCAACGACCCTACCGAGCCCGCTCAGGGACAGGGAATGCAGGGCGAGGCCCAGGAGACCCGCCTCGAGCTCACCAACAAGTCGGTGGACTTCCTGGGCCTGCGCTCGCTGCGCTCGTTGATGGGGGCTCTGGGCAAGAACAACCCCGGCGCCCACGCCACCCGGCACTACTCCTCAGGCGTAGAGGCCAGCGGCGAAACCAAGCCCTACGAGTTCGGCGATCAACCCAATCTCAACATCTCCGAGACCCTCAAGCGCGCGGTCATGAAGGGGATGGAGAACCTCGAGGAAGAAGACCTCATCATCGAGCTCGCCGAGTACACCGCGGCCATGAACACCGTGGTGCTCTTAGATTGCTCGCACTCCATGATCCTCTACGGCGAAGACCGCTTCACCCCGGCCAAGCGCGTGGCCTTGGGGTTGTCGCACCTCATCCGCACCCAATACCCTGGCGATCAGGTGCGCTTTGGCATCTTCCACGACTCCGCTGAAGAGGTTCCGCTGGGCCGGTTGCCCACGGTGCAGGTGGGACCCTACCACACCAACACCGCCGAGGGTATCAAGCTCGCCCGCAAGCTGCTGCGCAAGATGGGCGGGGAGATGCGGCAGATCATCATGATCACCGACGGCAAGCCCTCCGCCCTCACCCTGCCCTCGGGGCAGATCTACAAGAACGCCTGGGGCCTCGATCCCGTGATCCTGGCCGAAACCCTCAAGGAAGCCACGTTGGCACGCAAGGAAGGCATCCCCATCCACACCTTCATGCTCGCCCGTGAGCCCGAGCTGCTGGCTTTCGTCAAGAAGCTCACCCAGATCACCCGCGGCAAGGCCTACCTGACCACCCCGGCCAACATCGGGCGCTACGTGCTCATGGACTTCCTCACCCGCAAGATCAGCCGCAACTGAGCGCGGCTCCCACAAATACCGCCTACAGCCGCCCCTGATGCTGCACGGCGCGCGGCGTAATGTTGGGAACGCGACGAGTCGAGCGCTGCTGGTGGGGAGGGAGTCTTTGATCGCAAGCCTCGAGCCTCCCGCCCCCGGACCCTGCCTTTCGCCGAGGGCCCAAAGCCGCCGGCATACCGCAGGGTGATGTTAAAGGAAAGCTCAATTTATCCTAAAAAACCAGTCACAGCCGGCTTTGTCTCCAAAACATCACATCGATCGCGGACTTTTGGGCTCGTAGAGGCTGGCGTTTTCACTGGCATTAAAGGAAGTTAACACACCGAAAATTCAGTCGGAAAGCCTGTCATAATGGGGCCTTGTGAATTTCACCCTTCAGGTCGTCATCAGTCTGGCCTCAAGCTCGGGTATTGGGGTAAAGTTTTTGCGCAAATCGCGAGAAAGCTAAACGCGGCTTTAAGTCCCTCTAAAGGAGGGGCGTCGTCGCCTCATCTATAAATAACGGGCGGAGTTACATTCCGTTACCTCCTTGAGGCCAAGATGATGAATAGCGAACGATCCTCCACTTCCTTTCGGGAGCGCGCAGGGGCCCTTGGGCTGGGCCTGCTGATCGTCCTGCTGGCCGCGTGTACCAGCAGCCCGCAGGGGGGTTACAAGCCACCTGCCCCCACCTCACCGGCTGGAGATGGGGTGCTCATCACCCAGTACGACGCCTGTATCGGGCCCTGCTCGAGCCAGCCCCCCACCACCTGGCGCACCCGTCAGAACATGGTCTACAAGCCGCGCCAGTTTCAGGCTGGGGCCAAGCTCGACCTGGCCAACCCCACCCGCAAGGTGGTGCAGGCCCCCGGCCCCTACGCCGGCTGGGACTACCTGGCCCTCAACGAGGAGCAGGACCTGGAGAGCGAGTTCTACTTGCGCCGCGAGGCCAAGGTGGGCATCGCCCTCTATGGCTCTTTGCCCTCGTGGATGCAAGAACAGGGATGGGTGAAGGAGGGCTCGTTCACCAGCACACCCGCCTACTCCGACTCCGGCTCCCAGCGGGTAGATGTGTACGTGAAGGTGCTCTCCGCCGGCCTCCACCGCTTCGGCAAGTTCGGCAACGTCGCCCCCGCTTTCTTGCTGGCCGAAGCCGATGGCACGCCCTCCAAGCCCCCGGCTTATCCTGCGGGCCTCGAGGAGCCCAGGCCCAACCAGAAGTGCCCGGCTTGGGTCCACGACTCCTACAACGTGCGTGACCCCGATGGGGGATGGCGTCACGGCTGGCATCCCCCCATCGACAGCACCTACTGGTGCTACTTCGACCACGAGCACGGCTCCAAGCCCTTGCCCGAGATTGAAAAGCTCATCAAGGAAGCGGCCTCCGCCTTGAACCAAGGCTATGGCTACGTCGCAGACAAAGCCAACAAGACCGCTTTCTGCACCTCTTGCCACCAGCCCCTCGAGGAGTACCGCGAAGGCAACAAGAACTATAGCTTCTACTGGGAAGGCAACGCCTGGATGGTGAACTTCCACCAGGCCACCGCCCACGACAACATCGCGGTCAATGAGCACCACACCTGGGGTGTCACCATCGCCGATGCCGGCTCGAGGCTGCTGGCCGACGTGCACCTGATGGCCAACACTGGCTACGCCGAAAGCGCCCACGACAACATCAAGATCATCCACCCCAAGGCCAAGCCGCAGCAGGATCCCCGCTACCGCTACGGGGCTCACCGCGGCCTCCCCTTCACCGACCAGCAGGGTTATGGCCCCTACGCCGCCGTAGACCTGAACACCCTTCTCACCAGCGGCAACCGCTCCTATATCACCGTGGACTGGATCCGCCGCTGCGCTCCCCAGCCCCTCATCCGCAACCCCTTCGACCCGTCGGACCCCAACCTCTACCACACCTGCGCTTCCATGCCGGACGTGGGGGGGGCGGGCCTGGACCGCTGGTTCAACATCCCAGGAGGGGATGAGGGCCGGGGCTTCTGTGTGGTCTACAACCGCGACGTAGACCTCACCGACGGCAAGATCGACGGCTACGGCTACACCGACCCGCTGGGGCTCGAATTGCGGCGTCCCACCGATCCCGACGCGGTGCGTCAGTTCGTGCGCCCCGACTTGCCGGGCGGCCAAATCTGCCAGATCACCGAGCTACGCTTCGCCGGTGACGGGTTCAACCTGCAATACTACGGGGTCGCCGCCAACCAAAACAACTCCACCTATCCCTACTACGAGGACGCGGTGAGGCTGGGACGTAGCAAGGGAATCACCAACTAGGTTCTGCTGACATTTAGTAGCAGTAGCCGCTGAGTACTCCGATGGCCAAGAGCCACTCCCGCTATTGCCGCACCCCCCCGCTCTGCCGGAAGAGGGCCGGGGTCTCGCCGTACAGGGTCTGCCCGTCCGGGGCCCGATAGACGTAGCGTAGGCTCGGCGCAGCCTTGCTCATCAGCAACTCGGGGCCGACTGTTAGCGTTTTGTTATACCAGGCCAGCAAAATGTGCCCCGGAGGTAGAGGTTATGCTCAACCTGCTCAAGCGCATCACCCTGGCGACGGTCTTGGTTCTTCTTTCCTTTGGGGCCCTGGCTTCCCCAGACCGCTACCGGGACGATGGCTATGAATACAAGGAGTACAAGCGCTCTGGGTACCTGGAGGTCAAAGGCCGCCTGACACAGTTCAACCCTCAGGCCGGCACGATTAGCCTGAACGGCCAACAATACAACTTAGCCGATAGGGTCTTCTACAAGTACGGTCGACCCAAGGTGGGCGACTACGTAGAGATCAAAGCCTACCGGGAAGGGGGGCGCTGGGTGGTCTACCAAATTGAGGTCAAGTACCGATAAAACCACCTATGCCCTTCGTGAAGAGTTTTCTGGTCGTGCTGGGGTTTGTGGCGCTCCTGGCAGGGGTAGCCCAGATGGTGCCCTACGGACGCGACCACAGCAACCCCCCGGTACAGATCGAGCCGGCCTGGGACAGCCCAAAAACCCGCGAGATGTTCATGTCCGCCTGCGGCGACTGCCACAGCAACCAGACCCGCTGGCCCTGGTACAGCCACATCGCTCCCATCTCCTGGCTGGTGCAGTACGATGTGGAAAAAGGTCGCGCCGAGCTCAATGTCTCGGAGTGGGGCCTGGGGGAAAATGAGGGGGAGGAGGTGGTGGAAGCCGTGCTGGAGGGCTACATGCCCCCGAAGCTCTACACCCTTATGCACCCGGAGGCCCGCTTTACCCCCGAAGAGCTGCAAACCTTCCTGGCCGGGTTGAGGGCGACTTTTGGCAGCGAAGGAGAGGGCGAAGTGCATGAGGAGGAGGAAGAACACGGCGACTAATCGCTCGCCGACTCTACAAAGGTGGGGATTGCCCTTGGGGTAGTTTAGGAGCCAGGTTCCATGCGCATCTTGCTGGTAGAGGACGAACCCGACCTAGGCCAGGCCCTAGCGGCCCTTCTGCGCCAGGAACGCTACGAAGTAAGCTGGGCTACCTGCCTCGAGGAGGCCTACCGCCTTCTGGCCGAGGCCGAGCCCGACCTCTTGGTCTTGGATGTCATGCTGCCCGATGGGGAGAACGCGGGGTTTGAGCTGGCCCGCAAGCTTAGGGATAGCGGCTTCCTGAACCCCATCCTCTTTCTCACCGCGCGCGACAGCCTAGAAGACCGGGTGGAGGGCCTGGATCTGGGTGGGGACGACTACCTGACCAAGCCCTTCGATATCCCTGAGTTCAAGGCCCGGGTGCGGGCCCTGTTGCGGCGCGAAAGCCAGGTCAAGCGAGGCGGGTTTGAACGCGGGCCGCTGCGGGTGGATTTCGTAAACCGGCGGGTCTACTGGGAAGGGCAGGAGATTAACCTGAGCAAGCAGGAATTTGCCCTGCTGGAGGCTTTTGCCCTGTACCCGGAGAAAGTTTTTACCCTAGAGGAGCTTTTAATCAAGTTCTTCCCCGAGGCCACATCGGGGGTTTACGCGGTGCGGATGGGGGTGGCCCGGCTGCGGAACAAGCTTGGGCCAGAGGTGGTGGCAACCGTACCGGGAGGATACCGCCTTGGGGTTTCGTGATCGCTTGCTGCTGGGGCTGGTGTGCTTGGTCTTGGGGGTAGCCGGGCTACAGATGGGGCTGGGCTACTGGAGCTTTAGCCGCTCGCTTGACCAAGACTTCCGCACCGACCTGCAGAAGTATGCCCTTCTGGTGGCGGAGGCCTTGGATCTGCACCAGCCCATCCCCACCCTAAACCCGCAAAAAGTTCCGAGTTTCTCCGGCTACGCGGGGCGCTTCCGCCTGCTGCAACAAGACCGGCTCATTTTCGAAGGCGGCGGCCCCTTCCCCGAACAAGACCCCGACTGGTGGACATACCGGCAGCCCCTATCCAATGGGTATGTGCTCGAGGTCGCCCTGAGCCAAAGCGAGCACAACCGGGCCTTAGGCGAGTACCTGCGCACCGGCGGGCTTACCCTGCTCTTCTCGGTGGGGTTGGCGCTGCTGGTGGCCTGGGGGCTGCGCCTCTATTTGCTGCGGCCCATCCTGCGCCTCGAGCAGGCCACCCATAGCCTGGCCCAGGCCCGCTTCCCCGAGCCCCTGCCGGTACAGGGGCGGGACGAGCTGGCCCGTCTAACCCAAAGTTTCAATCAGATGGTGATAAAAGTACGCCGTGCCCTGGAGCGGGAGCGCAGCTTTACCCGCTACGTCTCCCACGAGCTGCGCAATCCCTTGGCGGCCATCAAGACCACCGCCGAAGCGGTGCGGCTGGGGGCTTTGCCCCCCGAGGCCCTCCACCCGGTGTTGGAGCGCAACCTCGAGCGCGTCGAGCACACCCTAAACGGCCTGCTGGCCCTGGCCCGGGGGCTCGACAGCTATACCGAGGTGGAATTGCCCGAGGTGCTGGAGGCCCTGCTCCGGCGCCTGCCTGAGGAGGCTCGCCAGAGGGTACTGTTCAAAAGCGAGCCGGCGCGGCTCAGACTACCGCAAGAGGCCTTCGAGGCGGCGGTGCAAAACCTGTTGGACAACGCGCTCAAGTACAGCCGTGGAAGGGTCTGGCTCGAGTTTTCCCAAAACCCTCACCCCACCCTCCGGGTGCGCGACGAGGGCCCCGGGGTGCCCGAGGAGGCCCTGGCCCGCCTGGGCGAGCCCTTCTACCGCCCTCACCGGCAGCCGGGAGGGCTGGGCCTGGGCCTGGCCTTTGTGCGGCAGGCCGTAGAGCACATGGGGGGCCGGCTCGAGCTGCGCAACCACCCCCAGGGTGGCTTGGAAGCAACCTTGGTACTTCCAGGGGGTCTTGGTGTTTAGGTTGATGAGCCGCCGTTGGTTACTGGGCTGGCTGCTGGGACTAGCGAGCCTGGCCTGGGCCGATGGAAAGGACAAAGATAAAAAGGGCAGCAACGATAAAGACAAAGATAAAGAGGAAAAAGAGTACAAAAACTCTCACCGAACCCTATACACCGAGGTTAGCCTGGCCCACGATAGAACGGTGGCAACCCGCGCTGGTCAACTCTCCACCGACTCACCTTGGGCTCCTTTCCTGGCCCCAGGCATGTGGTTGCGGGCTGAAGGCGTGTGGCAGGAGAAAACCTTTGTCGCCGATGGCTTGGAAATTATACAACCTACCCGTTTCAGCTACTTCCGGGGACCGGCCCATCTTCTGGGCCTTTCAGGGGGGTGGGTGGAGGCTTGGTACACTTTTGACGGAGCCACGACCAGGCGCTTTGCCCTACGCCAAACCATTCCTGGCCAAGCAGAAGTGCGCTTGCTGGCCTACGCTGGCCCCGAAGGTTGGGTGGCGCTGCCCCCTTCCCTACCTGCACCTCCCAGCGCGGGCCAGGGGTGGTGGCTGGTTGAAGGCCGGCTTCAGGGCCCCAGCCTGATCTGGAAAACCCCCCGGCGTTTTCCCTAAAGCTCAAGCCCAGATTAAGAAGCGTTGCCTTGCTCCATTATGGGTGTGTTATGCGCGCTGTATATCCTTCCCGGCGGAGGTGAAAAGGTGAGGCACAAAGCAGGTTTACTAGCCTTCGTAGGTTTGCTCCTGCTTGCAGCGTGCAGCAATCCCTCTGCGCAGCCCCCCACAGAAAGCGTGAGCTTGAGCGGGGTGGTGGGGCAAGCCGGGGGGCAGCTTACCCTGGGAGGGCTTTCGCTCGACGCCAGCGGGGCCCGTGTGTTAGTGGACGGAGAAGAAGCTACTTCCCAGGCCCTGCAACCGGGGGTGGTGCTGAGCGGGAGCGGTGAGCGTTCTGCAGACCGCATGCGCCTGCGGGAAGTGGAGGTGCAGTACCGGGTGCGCGGGGTGGTGGACGCGGTGGACGTAGCCCAGGGGAGCCTCGAGGTGCTGGGGCTCAAGGTTCAGGTCAACGCCATGACCTACCTCTACGAGGAAAACCCCGACGATACCTACACCCGCCTGACCCTGGCCGACCTCCAACCGGGCGACTACGTCAAGGTGGCCGGGATACCCCAGGACGACGATACCATTGTGGCCACCCGCATCGAGCGTAAGCCCATTGCCCCCACCGACCCCGCCTACAGCCGGGTCTCGCTGCGGGTGCGGGTACGCGACCTGAACACCTCCGCCTTCACCTTCAGCTATGGGCTCAAGACCTACACGGTGAACTACGCCTCGGCCCTGGTGCAGGGCACCCTGCGCGAGGGGGCGATGGTCGAGGTCAAGGGCGCCCAAAGTGGCCAGACCATCCAGGCCAGCAAGGTGCGGGTTTATGGGATGACCAGCCCGGGTACCAAGCTCGAGCTGAGCGGCCCCCTGGCCAACCTGGACGAAACCGCCAAGACCTTCCGGCTCATGGAGTATACGGTGAACTACGCCGGCGCACGGGTCAAGGGCACCCTGCGCGAGGGGGCCTGGGTCAAGGTAGAAGGCAGCCTGAGCAACGGCGTGTTGATGGCTTACGAGGTGGAGGTCAAGTACAGCCACAGCGGCTCGGGCCCCTACACCGGCGAGATCGAAGGCCCCCTGAGCGCCGTGGACACCGCCGCCCTCACCTTGCAGGTAGGCAACCAGACTTTCTGGGCCGATGCGAACACCCTCATCAAGTGGAACGACGCCCAGGGCCAGTTCAGCGACCTGCGGGTAGGCGACTGGGTGGAGGTTAAGTTCGATACCGGCCGCGCCAACAGCGCGGGTCAGGCCTACGCGGTCAAGATTGAGGTCAAGCGGTATGCCGCGACGCCGAGCCGTCCGGTCGAGCTCGAGGGCACCCTCACCCACTTCGACGCGGCGGCCCGCACCTTCCAGGTCAACGGGGTGCAGGTCAGCGTCACCCCCAGCACCCGCTACGAGGTTTACGACAAGCTGGTGACGGCCGAGGCCTTCTTCGGCGCCGACCGCACTGGGGCCCGTGTGGAGGTCAAGGGCTTCCTGAATAGCAGCGGTCTGGAAGCCAGCAAGGTTGAGGTCAAGAAAAAGTAAGGCGCACCCGTACCCAGCGCGGCCTTTGGCCGCGCTGGTTTTATTCGGCCCGGATTGTCCTAGCACAATCTCCCAACTTGTACCTTTCGCCTGTTTTAACCCTGCGCATATAATGCCCTCCATCCAAAGGAGGGCAGTGTGGGCGTGCGGGTCAGGCTGCGGCAGGGCAAACACATGGCTTTGTACCGCCATATCGCCGAGGAGTTCCGCACTCGCATCGCCACCGGCGAGCTGCCCCCCGGCACCCGGCTGCCCACGGTGCGGGCCCTGGCCCGCGAGGTGGGCACCACCCGGCTCACCATCCACAACGCCTACCGCGAGCTGCAAACCGACGGGCTGATTGAGTCGGTGGTGGGACGGGGTACTTTTGTGAGTGCGCAGGCCCAGCCCACCGCACAGCCCAGCTTTAGCGAGCGCTTGGAGCCCGACCTGGTGCTCTCCGACCTGCACCGGTTGCAAAACGCCCGGGTGCTGCACAACCTGGCCCTGGCCGCCGGCGACCCCGAGCTCTTCCCCTATGAGGCCTTCTGGGGCTGCCTGGAGGGCCTGCGCCCCCGGGCCCGGGAGGTCTTCGGCTACGGCTCGGTGATGGGGGAGCCCGAGCTCAGGGTGGCCCTCAGCGAACTGCTTGGGCAGCGCGGCGTGCAGGCCGACCCCGTCGAGGTGTTGGTCACGGTGGGGGGGTTGCAGGGGCTGGCCCTGGTCTGCCGGGCCCTGGCCGAGCCGGGCGAAGAGGTGTTGCTGGAGGAGCCCACCTACCTGGGCCTGCTGGGAATCCTCAAGCAGTTCCGCTTGAAGCCCTTGCCCGTGCCGCTGGACGAAGGCGGCCCCCGGCTGGAGGTGCTCGAGGCCCTTCTGAAGCGGCACCGCCCCCGCTTTTACTACACCATCCCCAGCTACCACAACCCCACCGGGCTGCGCTTCCAGGAGGGGCGGCTGTGGCGGCTCTTGGAGCTTTCGCAGGCCCACGGCTTTAGCCTGGTGGAGGACGACACCCTGGGCCTTCTGAGCTACGAGAAGGTTCCCCCCACCCCGCTTTTGGCCCTGGCGCAAAAGATGGGCCTAGAGGCTCGGGTTGTGCATCTGGCCAGCCTCTCCAAGGTGCTGATGCCGGGGTTACGCATCGGTTACCTGGTGGCGCCCGCGGACTTGCTCGAGCGCTTCACCGCTCTGCACAACGTCTCCGACATCACCGGCCCCCCGCCCCTCTTGCAGCGGGCCACGGCCCAGTTCATCCGCCAGGGCGGCCTCAAGCAACACCTCCGCCAGGTCATTCCCATCTATCAGAAGCGCCGGGATGTGCTGCTACAGGCTCTGAAGCGTCACATGCCCGAAGGCGTGCGCTGGAGCCAGCCCGAGGGAGGGTTCTCTTGTTGGGTGAGCCTGCCCCGGCTTTTCTCCACCCTGGAGCTATACCACCAAGCCCTGGCCCAGGGCGTCGCCCTCACACCCGGGGAGGCCTTCTTGGTGCAGACCAACGAGACCATGCACTTCCGGCTCTGCTTCGGGACCGAGCGGGGTGAGGGGCTGGAGGAGGGGGTGAAAAGGCTGGCACAACTGATTAGGGTGCGGTTTTCATCGGCTTGAGGCAAAAATAGCCTGGAGGTTGGGGAATGGAGAATAGACCCAAGCAGGTGCGCGGGGCGCACTACGTGGACGTAGACAACACCTATCTGGAAAAACGGCGTCTGCGTAAGAGCGCGGGCTGGGTGCTGTTGTGGGGCCTGGGGGTGGGGGCGGTCATCTCGGGCGATTTCTTCGGCTGGAACTTCGGGCTGGCCGCGGGAGGCTTT
This sequence comes from Calidithermus timidus DSM 17022, assembly GCF_000373205.1. Classification (NCBI taxonomy): domain Bacteria; kingdom Thermotogati; phylum Deinococcota; class Deinococci; order Thermales; family Thermaceae; genus Calidithermus; species Calidithermus timidus. The sequence goes on along the minus strand of NZ_KB890700.1, from coordinate 181,654 downwards.
GGCGGGCTTTTGCTGGCTACCATCGTGGTAGCGGTGATGTATGTGACCATGGTGCTCTCCATCGCCGAGCTCTCCACTGCCCTGCCCCACGCGGGGGGCTTTTACTCCTTTACCCGCAACGCATTCGGCCCCAACTGGGCCTACCTGAACGGGGTTACCGACCTGATCGAGTACGTGATTACCCCGGCGGTGATCGTGGTGGGCATCGCGGGCTACATGAACGCCCTGATTCCGGGGGTACCGGCTTGGATCTGGTGGGCGGTCTTCTATGCCCTATTTGTGGGCATCAACATCCGGGGCACGGCCCTGACGCTCAGGGTTTCGCTCATCGTGACCCTGCTGGCCCTGGGGGTGCTGGTCTTCTTTTACCTGGCGGCGGCTTTCTCCGGGGCCTTCAGCTGGGAGAAGGTTTTCAACATCGTGCCTGCGGAGGGGGGCAGCAGCTTCCTCCCCTTCGGCTGGTACGGGGTCTTTGCCGCCCTACCCTTTGCCATCTGGTTCTATCTGGCCATCGAGCAACTCCCCCTGGCCGCCGAGGAGTCGCATGACGTGGTGCGCGACATGCCCCGGGCGCTCATTCTAGGCATCCTCACCCTTCTGGTGCTCTCGGTGCTGACCCTTGTTTTGAATACCGGCGTGGCGGGTGCTAAGGAAGTGGGGGAGTCGGGCGCGCCACTGGAACTCGGCTTCAAAGCAGTCTTTGGTGATGCGGCGACCAGTACCTTCCTGACGCTCATTGCCATTACCGGCCTGGTGGCCAGCTTCCACGCCATCATCTACGCCTACGGGCGGCTCATCTTTGCGCTCTCGCGGGCCGGCTACCTGCCCACCGGGCTTTCCATCGTGAGCCGCTACCACACCCCGCACTATGCCCTCATTCTGGGGGCGGTGGTGGGCTTCCTGATGTGCGTGCTGATCAGCACCTTCTCAGACAGCGTGGGGGCTGCCTTGCTCAACATGGCGGTCTTCGGCGCGGTGATTTCCTACGCCATGGTGATGTTCGCCTACATCCGCCTGGCCCGCACCCGCCCCGACCTGCCCCGGCCCTACAAGAGCCCGCTGGGCGTACCGGGGGCCTGGGTGGGGGCCATCCTGGCCCTAGTCTGCTTAGCCGCCACCTTTGCGGTGGAGAGCTACCGGCCTGGGGTGGTGGGCACGGCGGTCTTCGTGGTGCTGATGATGGCCTACTACTGGTTCTTTAGCCGTTTCCGCCTGGTGGCCCAGGCCCCCGAGGAGGAAGCCGCGCTCGTTGCCGAGGCCCAGCGGGAGATTCGCTGAGGCTGAGGCGGCTGGCCTGATCGCGATGAAGGCGACGAATCCCTCCATCCCAGCTTTCTTTGCAGGGGAGGCCGGTACCGACGCACATCCTCTGGGGGTGGTTCGCTGCATCGGTGCGGAGGTCTGAGCTTGGAAACGCGACAAGGGGTTTGAATGAACGAGGACGCTGCGAGAAAGCTGAGCCGGCTGTCCCAGGCGGTCAATGCGGGCGAGATCGAGACCGTGCTGGTGGCCTTTCCCGACCACTACGGCCGTCTCATGGGCAAGCGCTTTGAGGCCGAGTTCTTTGTAGAGCAGGTGGCAGAGCACGGCACCCACGGCTGCGACTACCTGCTCACCACGGATATGGAGATGGAGCCGGTACAGGGCTATCGCTTTGCCAACTGGGAGCTGGGCTACGGCGACTTTCACCTGGTGCCCGACCTTTCCACCCTGCGGCCTGCGAGCTGGCTCGAGAAAAGCGCCATCGTGCTGTGCGACCTCGAGGACGAGCGCACCCACGCCCTGGTGGAGGTAGCCCCCCGCACGCTTCTGAAGCGGCAGCTCGAGCGGGCCCGAGCCCTGGGCTATACGGTGATGGCCGCCTCGGAGCTGGAGTACTACCTCTACCAGATTTCTTATCCGGAGGCCCATAAGCAGGGCTACGCCGGGCTCGAGCCCGCCGGCTACTACCTGGAGGACTACCACCTGCTCCAGGGCACCCGCGAGGAGCCCTTCACCGCCGCGGTGCGGCGGCACCTCAAGGCCTCGGGAATCCCGGTGGAGAATTCCAAGGGCGAGTGGGGCCTGGGCCAGCACGAGGTCAATGTGCGCTACGCCGAGGCCCTGGAAATGGCCGACCGGCACGTGCTATTCAAACAGTGCCTCAAGGAAATTGCCGACTCTATGGGCCTCTCGGTAACCTTCATGGCCAAGCCCCACCACGGCCAGGCCGGCTCCTCTTGCCACATCCACCTCTCGCTTTGGAAAGAGGAGCAGAACGCCTTCGCCGGTGAGGAGAGCTACGGGCCGGTTCGGGGGTCTACCGTCTTCGGGCAGTTTCTGGCGGGCTGGATCGCCCACGTGCCCGACCTGATGCCCCTGTACGCCCCCACGGTGAACTCGTACAAGCGCTACGAGGACGGCTCCTGGGCCCCCACCCGGCTGGCCTGGAGCTACGACAACCGCACCGCCGGGTTCCGCGTGGTGGGGCACGGCAGCTCGCTGCGCATCGAGTGCCGCATCGGCGGGGCCGACCTGAACCCCTACCTGGCCCTGGCCGCGGCCCTGGCCTCGGGGCTTGCGGGCCTCGAGCGAAACCTCACCCCACCCCCCATCTTCCAGGGCGACATCTACCAGGCCCGCCACCTGCCCCGCGTACCCTACACCCTGGGCGAGGCGGTGGAGGGCTTCGCGCAGAGCGCCTTTGCCAAAGAGGCCCTGGGCGAGGCCGCCCACGAGCACTACACCCACTTCTTCCGCACCGAGTGGCAGGCCTTCAACCGGGCTGTAACCGACTGGGAGCGCAAGCGCTACTTCGAGCGGATATGAATGGGGCCCCAAACCACTACACCCGATTGAGCGACTTGAGACAACGCTGGAGGTTTTCATGCAACTAGCCGATAAGGTGGCCCTCATCACCGGGGCCGCGAGCGGGATTGGCCTCGAGGCCGCCTTGCTCTTCGCCCGCGAGGGGGCCAAGGTGGTGGCGGTGGACGTCTCGGAAAAAGGCCAGGAGACCGCCGAGCGCATCCGGGCCTCTGGAGGCCAGGCCCACTTCGTGCGGGCCGATGTTTCCAAAGCCGCCGATGCCGAGCGCATGGTGATGGAGGCCGAGCGGGCCTTTGGCCGACTCGACATCCTCTTCAACAACGCCGGCATCTCCCACGCCGAGGACGACGACGCCATCCACACCAGCGAGGCCGTATGGGACCTCACCTTCGCGGTGAACGTGAAGGGGGTTTTTCTGGGCTGCAAGTACGGCATTCCCGCCCTTAGGCGAGCCGGGGGCGGGGTGGTCATCAACACCGCTTCCTTCGTGGCTTTCCTGGGCGCGGCCACGCCCCAGCTGGCCTACACCGCGAGCAAGGGAGCGGTGCTCTCCATGACCCGCGAGCTGGCGGTGATTCACGCCCGCGAGAACATCCGGGTCAACGCCCTCTGCCCCGGGCCCCTGCAGACCGAACTCCTGATGAAGTACCTGGACACCCCGGAAAAGCGCCAGCGCCGCCTGGTGCACATCCCCATGGGCCGCTTCGGCCAGGCCAGCGAAATCGCCCAGGCCGCTTTGTTCCTGGCCAGCCCGGCCTCCTCCTTCATGACCGGGGCGGCCCTGCTGGTAGACGGGGGCATCACCGCAGCCTACGTCACCCCGGAGTGAAGGCCATGCAGATACAAAGAACCATCAGCCCGGTGGACGGGCGTGTGTACGTAGAGCGCGAGCTGGCCGGGCCAGAGGCGCTCGAGCGGGTCCTTGACCGCGCCACCCGGGCCCAGCGGGCTTGGGCCAAGACCCCTTTGGAGGAGCGGCTGGCCATCGTGGAACGCATGGTGGAAACCATGCTGGGGGCCGTAGAGCAGGTCGCCCTGGAGCTCACCTGGCAGATGGGCCGGCCCATCCGCCATAGCCCCAAGGAGATTACCGGCGGTTTTGCCGAGCGGGCCCGCTACATGGCCCGCATCGCCCCGGCGGCCCTCCAGGACATCCCGGCAGAGGCGCTTCCGGGCTTCACCCGCTTCATCCGGCGTGAGCCGCTGGGGGTGGTGCTGGTGCTGGCCCCCTGGAACTACCCCTACCTGACCTCGGTCAACACCATCGTGCCGGCCCTGCTGGCCGGGAACGCGGTGGTGCTCAAGCACTCAGCCCAGACCCCGCTGGTGGCCGAGCGCTACGCCTGGGCCTTCCAGGAGGCCGGGCTGCCCGAGGGGGTCTTCCAGTACCTGCACATGGACCACGACCTGACCGCAAAGGCCATCGCCGACCCACGGGTGGCCTTCGTGGCCTTCACCGGTTCGGTGGCCGGGGGGCGGGCGGTGGAGCGGGCCGCGGCGGGGCACTTCAAGGGGGTGGCCCTCGAGCTCGGCGGCAAGGACCCGGCCTACGTGCGCGAGGACGCCGACCTCGAGCACAGCGTGGTGAACCTGGTAGACGGGGCCATGTTCAACTCGGGCCAGTCCTGCTGCGGGGTGGAGCGCATCTACGTGCACGAAGCGGTGTATGAGCCCTTCGTGGAGGCCTTTGTGGCCGAAACGCTCAAGCTCAGGCTGGGCAACCCCCTAGACCCCGAGACCACCTTAGGCCCCATGGTGCGCGCCGAGGCCGCCGAGTTCGTGCGGGGCCAGATTGCCGAGGCCCTAGCCCAGGGGGCGCAGGCCCTCATCGACCCCCGCCACTTCCCCGCCGACGCGCCGGGCACCCCCTACCTGGCCCCCCAGGTGCTGGTGAACGTGAACCACAACATGCGGGTGATGGTGGAGGAGAGCTTTGGCCCGGTGGTGGGGATTATGAAAGTGCGCAGCGACGAGGAAGCCCTGGCCCTGATGAACGACTCCCCCTACGGCCTCACCGCTTCCATCTGGAGCCAAGACGAAGGGGCCGCTTTGGAGCTGGGGGAGGGCATAGAGACCGGCACGGTCTTCCTCAACCGCTGCGACTACTTAGACCCCGCCCTGGCCTGGACGGGGGTCAAGGAGTCTGGGCGGGGTTGCTCGCTCTCCATTCTGGGCTACGAGCAGCTCACGCGGCCCAAGTCGTATCATCTGCGTAAGCTATGAGGGTTGCTGTTCTGGTCTGCGATGAGCCCCCACCGGGGCTTGAGGGCATTGCGGGCGACTACCCGGCCATGTTCGAGCGGCTTTTGGGCCTCCCCCTCACCCCCTTCGACGTGCGGAAGGGCGCCTACCCCGCGCGGGTGGAAGACTTCGCGGGCTACCTGATTACGGGCTCCCGCGCCTCGGTCTACGACCCATTGCCCTGGATTCTCCCTTTGGAAGACTTTGTGCGGGCGGTGGCGGCCTCGAGGAGCCGGCTGGTGGGGGTCTGCTTCGGGCACCAGATGATCGGGCAGGCCCTGGGGGGGAAGGTGGAGCGCTGGGCAGGGGGCTGGGGGGTGGGGGTGCACCGGTTTTCGGTGTACCAAAAGGCCCCCTGGATGGCACCCCCCCTGGAGGAAGTCCGGCTCATCCTCTCCTGCCAGGACCAGATTACCCAGCTCCCCCCAGGGGCGGAGGTGCTGGGTGGGAGCGCGTTCAGCCCCTACGCCTTTATCCAGGTGGGGGAGAACGTGCTGGGGATGCAGCCCCACCCGGAGTTTCCCAAGGCCTTCGCCGAGGCCCTGCTGGAGCAGCGGCGCGAGCGGGTGGGCGAGGCCCGCTACGCCGAGGCTAAGGCCAGCTTTGCCCTGGAGCCCAGCGCGAAGGAGGTGGCGGGCTGGATCCGGAATTTCCTCGCTACCGGGACTTCTTAAAGCAGTACCCGCCCTTTGACGCGCTTACCGAGGCCGACTGGGCGGGCCTCGAGGGGGCTTTGCGCCGGGTGCGCTTTGAACCGGGGGCCGTGATCCTCTCCCCGGCCCAGCCCGAGGCCGAGGGGCTTTTTGTGGTCTACCGGGGGGCGGTGCGCCTCGAGCAGGACGGGCAGGGGGTAGCCTGGCTCGAGCCCGGCGAGGGTTTTGGCTACCCTTCCCTCTTGGGACAGCAGCCCCCCAGCCTCACCGCACGGGCCGAGGGCGAGGTCGAGTGCTTGCTCCTCGCCAAGGAAGCCTTCCGCCGCCTCCTGGAAAAAGCCGCCTTGGCCCTCTTTTATAGCGCCCGCCTGGCCGAGCGGCTCCGGATGCTGCAGCCCGCGGCCCTGAGCCTCCCCGACCTGGGGCAAGAGGCCCGCGAAGTGGCCGAAGCGGCGGTCTGGCTCGAGGCCGATTCCAGCGTGGCCCAGGCCGCCCGACGCATGCGCGACGCGGGTGTGAGCGCCCTCCTCCTGCGGGCCCCAACCGGCCTGGCCATCCTCACCGACCGCGACCTGCGCAACCGGGTGCTGGCCGAGGAACGCTCCCCAAATACCCCGGCCCTCGCGGTGGCCAGCGCCCCGGCCCGCACCCTCCCTGCCCACACCCCCCTCTACGAAGCCCTGACCTACATGGAGGCCCAGGGCATCCACCACCTGCCCCTGCTGGAGGGGGACAGGGTGGTGGGCCTCCTCACCGACCGGCTCTTTTTGCGCCGCTGGTTGCAGACCCCGCTGGCCCTGCTGCGCCGCCTGGAGCAGGGCGAGGCCGGCCTGCTGGCCGAGTACCGCGAGCAGCTTTACGCCATCGTGCGGCAGATGGTGGCCGCCGGTTTTAGCGTGCAGGCCATCACCCGCCAGGTGAGCCTGCTGAACGACGCCCTGACCCGCAGCCTCCTGCGCCAGGCCGAAGCCCGCTTAGGCCCACCCCCCTGCCCCTACGTCTGGCTGGCGCTGGGCTCCGAGGGCCGCACCGAGCAGGCCCTCCTCACCGACCAGGACAACGCCCTGGCCTACCAAGACCCCCAGGCCCGCCCCTACTTCCAGGCCTTGGCCCAGCAGGTGCTTTCGGGGCTAATAGAGGCCGAGTTTCCCCCCTGCCCGGGGGGCTACATGGCCGACCGCTGGGGCTACGCGCTCCCGGGGTGGATGGCCCACTTCCGGGCCTGGCTCGAGGCCCCCGCGGGGGACGCCTTGCTGGAGGCCCAGATTTTCCTGGACTTCCGCGCGGTGGCCGGGGGGCTTTCTTTAGAACCCCTGCACGGCTTCCTGCGCCAGGCCGCCCAGAGCCGACCCTTCCTCACCGCCCTGGCCCGCTCGGCCCTGGTCTTTACCCCGCCGCTGGGGTTTTGGGGGCGCATCCACTGGGAGGAGGGGCAGGTCAACCTGAAGAAAGGGGGGATTGCCGCTATTGTGGCGCTGGCGCGGGTGTATGGGCTCGAGGCCGGCGCTCTAGCCCGCCCCACCCTGGAGCGCCTGCGGGCCGCCGCAGAAGCCCAGCTCATCCCCAAAGACGAGGCCGAAGACCTAAGCGAGGCCTTCCTGTTCCTCTCCCACCTGCGCCTCAAGCACCAGCTGGGGGCCCTCGAGCGGGGAGAGCCCCCCTCCAACCGGGTGGCCCAGCCCTCCCTCAGCCCGCGGGAAGAACAGATGCTGCGGCAGGTCTTCCTGCGCATTCGCCAGGCCCAGCAGGCGTTGGCGGGGCGGTTTAGACTACAAACCCTATGATAAGAGTTTGACCCAATTTGGGACGGGGCTTTTCAACCGAAAGCTTGGTCGGTAAGACGAAAACATACGCTGCTCCCAGATTTTTGCGCAGTTCGCCGGGGTTCTCCAACGGCATCAAAACCCCAGTCGGGTGAGGGTTGGGCTGGCTTGCAACCACAAGATGGGGATGTACCGGTATGGTATAGCTACTCCAAAATGCGGATACCTGCCGGGACTTTTTCGAAGTGGCTGGTTGGAAATCGGCGGCTAAACGGCACTTTGGCTCAGAATTCAAACTCTTGCTTGATAAAAACCCGACAACTCCTATCCACATTTGCGCTGCACGCGCTGCAGCGCAAATTACTCAAGCAAGAGGCAGCTGTAGACGGCATTCGTGGGAACCGCTCTCACTCCGAGAGCCCTCGAGCCAGCACCGCTCCTACCAGCAAGATCCACATGGTGAGGTAAAAACCCACCAGCGCCAGCAAGAAGCCGGCGATGGGACCGTAGAGCAGCTCGTAATACTGCGCCCTGGGCAAAAGCAGCGGCAGGCCCAGCCGCATCCCGTCCCAAGCCAGCGCCGCCACCGAGGCGGCCACCACCGCCGCCCCCAGGCGCGGGGCGGGCAGCGGCAACAGGACATAGGTCAGCAGGAAGAGCACGAAGGCCCCGATCAGGGGAAGGGCCACCTCGAGTCCCCCCCGCAACATGCCCAGCTCAGGGGGCAGGTAGCGCAGCAGGAAGGACAGGGCCAGCCCTCCCAGGGCCAGCAGGATCAGGGCCAGGCCCAGCATCAGCGGGGCCAGGAGCGCCAGCACCCTCGAGCGCACGTAGCGCCAGGAGCGCTGCGCCAGCCGCAGCAGTTTCTGAGCGGTCATAGGGATATGGCCTTCTGCCGGGCTTGGCGGCTCGCTTTGCTGCAAGTTGGGCGCGAGCCCGCCGAAGATGAGGCTCAGGGCGTAGGCCAGCGCGGCGAAGAAGTTGCTCGAAGCCCACAGCAAGACCACCAAACTCCCCAGCGTAATCGAGAAAGCGCCCCGGGTGAGGAAACTCACCAGGCCACCGGCGAGCTCGGGCTCGGTGGGCAGCAAGTAGACCGTCAGCTCGACCAGGCGCAGCAGAAAAGCGCTCCTCAGGTCCTCGTTGCCCGAGAGCACGAAGCCGAAAACCCCCACCAGCAAGAACAACAGGGGCATCAAGCTGAACAGGGCGTAATAGGCCAGGGCCGCCGCGAAAAAGGGGAGGTGGGCGTCGGTGTAAGCCCGGTACATCCGGGAGAGCCAGGGGTTCATGACCTACAGCGCCCCAAGCTCACTCCCGCACCTGCCCGCTGCCCAGGGCGATCCACTTGGTGGTGGTCAGCTCACGCACCCCCATCACCCCGTAGGCGTGGAGCTTGCTGGTGGAGATGCCGATCTCGGCCCCCAGTCCCAGCTGGAAGCCGTCGTTGAAGCGAGGCGAGGCGTTGAGGAGGACCAAGGAGGCGTCTACCTCGCGCAGGAAGCGCATGGCGTGGGCGTGGTTATTGGTGCAGATGACTTCGGTGTGGCGAGAACCGTAACGGGCGATGTGGGCGAGGGCTTCCTCGAGCGTGTCCACTACCTTGAGGGTGAGGATGAGGTCGAGGTATTCGGTGCGCCAGTCTTCCTCGCTGGCCACCTTTACCCTGGGCAGGATCTGGCGCGTGCGCTCACAGCCGCGCAGTTCGACCCCGGCTTGGCTCATGGCCGCCTCGAGCCGGGGCAGGAACTCGGATGCGATGGAGGCGTGGACCAGGACCTTCTCCAGGGCGTTGCAGGTGCTGGGCCGCTGAACCTTGCCGTTGAGGGCGATATCCACGGCCTTATCCAGCGCCGCACCCTCATCGACGAAGAGGTGGTTGACCCCCTCGGCGTGGGCCAGCACCGGCATGCGGGCCTCGCGCTGCACGAGTTCGATGAGCTCCTTGCCCCCGCGGGGGATGATCAGGTCCAGCAAGCCCCCTAAGTGGCACATCTCGAGGATGGCCGAGCGGTCGGTGGTGGGCACGAGCTGGATGGCCTCCCCCGGCAAGCCCACCTCCCAAAGCGAATCCTGCAGCAGTCGCACCAGCGCCTCGTTGGAGCGGAAGGCCTCCTTGCCCCCGCGCAGCACGATGGCATTCCCCGCCTTCAGGCTCAGGGCGCTGGCCTCTACCGTGGCGTTGGGGCGCGACTCGTAGATGAAGCCGATCACCCCCAACGGCACGCGCATCCGGCCTACCTGGAGCCCGTTGGGGCGTAAGGAGAGCCCCTCGATCTCCCCCACCGGGTCAGCCATCTCGGCCACCTGGCGCAGGCCCGTCACCAAGTCGTCGCGCACCCTGGGGGTGAGCCTCAGGCGGTCCAGCTTGGCCCTGGAGAGCCCGGCGGCCTCGGCAGCCTCGAGGTCCTGCCGGTTGGCAGCCTCGAGGAGCGCCCAGTCGCTTTGCAGCCGTGCCGCCGCCCGCCGCAGGGCTTCGGCCTTGGCCGCCGGAGAAGCGCTGGCCAGAACCCGCGCAGCCTGCCTGGCGCTTTGCGCCATCCGCACGATGACGCCGTGTTCAATCTCCCCGATCATGCCCTCGAGTCTACCCGAAGCCTCCAGCGGCCAGCTCGCTGGCGAGGGCGAAGTAGTCGCGATGGATCACCTCGTCGGAGTGCTTGTAGCCCAGGATGGCCTCGAGGTCGCGGGTCTTGGCCCCCTTGATGCGCTCAATCTCGGCGGAACTGTAGTTGACCAGGCCCACCCCTACCAGCTTGCCCCTCGGATCAAGGCAGCGCACCGCCTCCCCCACCCCGAAGCTGCCCCTCACCCCGCGAATCCCCGCGGGCAGCAGCGAGGCCCCGTCCTCGCGCAGGGCCCTGGCGGCCCCGGCATCCACTAAGATCTCCCCGGCAGGTTTGGGAAGCTGGGAGAGCCAGAGCTTCTGCCCGCTGTAGCGACGCTCTCCCGCCGCGAAGAAGGTGCCCACCGGCTCACCCTGCAAGGCCTGGAGCACGACCCCCGGGCGGGTGCCCGGCAACAACAGCATGGGGATCCCGGCAGCCTGGGCCTTCTCGGCGGCCAGCAGCTTGCTGCGCATGCCTCCGGTCCCGACCTGGTTGGGGTTGTCCCCGGCCATCCTGAGCACCTCGGCATCCACCTTTTCCACGTAGGGCACCGGACGGGCCCGGGGATCGTGGCGCGGATCGGCGTCGAAGAGCGCTTCGATGTCGGAGAGGATGATCAGCAAGTCGGCCGCTATCAGCGAGGCGATGAGGGCCGAGAGCTGGTCGTTGTCGCCGAACTTGATCTCCTCCACCATCACCGTGTCGTTTTCGTTGATTACCGGCACGATGCCCCACTCCAGCAGGGTCTTGAGGGTGTGACGGGCGTTGAGGTAGCGGTGGCGGTGGGCCAGGTCCTCGGCGGTGAGCAAGACCTGAGCCACCTTGAGGTCGTACCAGGCGAAAGCCTGCTCCCACAGTTGCAGCAGCGCCGGCTGCCCCACCGCCGCTGCTGCCTGCTTGCCGGGCATGGTGCGCGGGCGCTGCGTCAGGCCCAGCCGGGCCATGCCCATAGCCACAGCCCCCGAGGAAACCAGCACCACTTCCCGCCCTTCCCGGCGCAAAGCGGCGACCTGTTCGGCGATGGCCAGCAGCCTCCTGCGCCCCTCTTTGCCGCTCAACACCGCGCTGCCCACCTTGAGCACCAACCGGCGGTAAGGTGGTGAGGTAAGCGGGACTCGAGCCCTCTGCATGCCGGATTTAGCATAGCGAATCCGCCAGTGGCTTTCAGCCGCTTATAATCCCTAATCGCATGGCGCTATATGCCGTGGACAAACCCCTTGGCCTCACCTCGCACGACGTGGTGGACTTGGCCCGTCGCCGCCTGAACACGCGCCGGGTGGGCCACACCGGAACCCTCGACCCGCTGGCTTCGGGCGTGCTGATCCTGGCCAGCGAGGCCTCGACCAAGCTCGTACCCTACCTTTCCGCCGAGGACAAGGAATACCTGGCCTGGGTGTCCTTCGGGGCCACCACGCCCACCCTCGATGCCGAGGAACCCCCGACGCAGGTCGAGCCCGTGCGTTTCGGGCGAAAGGACCTCGAGGCCGCCCTACCCTACTTTCTGAGCCTATCCGAGCAGCTCCCCCCCGCCTATTCAGCCGTCAAGGTAGGGGGGGTGCGGGCTTACGAGGCCGCCCGCAAAGGGCACGAACTCGAGCTCACCCCCCGGCCGGTGCGCTACGTCAGCCTGGAGCTCTTGGCCTTCGACCCGGCCCCCAGGCCCTACCGCATCGGGCCGACCGTCAACGGCTGGAGCTTGCAGGAAAAGGGCCGGATGGTCGAGCTGCCCAGGCTCAGCGGCGCATTCCCCACCGCGGTGATCCGGGTGGTGGTGGGCTCAGGCACCTACATTCGCTCCTTCGCCCGCGACCTGGGCGAACGCCTGGGCAGCAAGGCCTTTCTGTCCGGCCTGGTGCGCACGCGGGTGGGCAGCGTGGGCCTCGAGCGCTGCCAGGACCCCCGCGAGATCGACCCCAAGCAAACGCTGGGCGAACTCGAGGCCCTCTCCTGCCCGGTGGTCGAGCTCTCCCACGCCGAGGCGCGGAAAGTGCTCGAGGGCATCCCCCTGCCCATCCCCGCGCGGGGCATCGTGGCCCTGGTAGACCGTCAGCGCCGGCTGCTGGCCATCGCCGAGGGCGACGGGTTCAAGCTCAAGATCCGGCGGGTGTTCAAGGGCGGAGGGGGGGCCTGAGGATCGGCTGCTGCGTGCCCGTGGGCAACCCGCCCCAATTTCGTGAGCCGACTTCCCATCTGATACCAGATTCGGTTAGTTCGTCACCGAATGGTGACGAACTAACCCGACCGAAGGGAGTGCTCTAGGATTCAAAAAGATAGCCCCTGGGTTTTTGGTTTTGAAGAGTATCTTTTTGAATCCGGTATGAACCGACGTTCTCGAGGGATTTTGGTTGGACAAAAGGCCTGGCGATGTGTTATAACGGACAAGTATGTCCTCGTAAGTCCCCCAGAGGCTTCTACGGAGGGCAGCCCGTCGCGCAGACTACCCCACCCGAGCCCACACAGAGCTGGGCAGGGTTTTTGGCGCGACAAAGGTTGGAGGAAACAGGCGGATGGAAGACAAGGCAACCCAGACCCCGGCCCAAGCCGGAAACCCAGAAGTATTTAGCATGGAGCAGGCCCTCCAGGACGCGGAGGCCCGGCTCGAAAAGACCGTTCAGCGCGGCCAGGTGATCACCGGAACCGTGGTGTTCAAGACCAACGACGGCTTCATGGTGGACATCGGCACCCGCACTGAAGGGATCATCCCTTTCAACCAGCTCACCGAAGCCAGCCTACCCCAGGAGGAGTTGGAGAAGCTCCTCAAGCCCGGCGATCAGGTCACGGTCTACGTGGTGCGCGCCGACCTGGAAAGCGGACAGATCATCCTTTCCAAGAAGCGTGCCGAGGCCGACCAATCGTGGGTCAGGCTCCAGGAGCTCTTCGAGAAGGGCGAGCCCGTGGTCGTTCAGGTCCAGGAGAAGGTCAAAGGGGGTCTGGTGGCGCTGATCGAAGGCGTACGGGCCTTTCTTCCCGCCTCGCAAGTCGACCTGCGCCGCACGCCTGAGCTCGACGAATACGTAGGCCAGAGCATCGCGGTCAAGATCATCGAGCTCAACCGCAAGAAGGGCCGCGTGATCCTCTCGCGCCGGACCATCCTCGAGGAGGAGCAGAAGAAGCTGCGCTCGAGTCTGCTCTCCAGCCTCCAGGAAGGACAGGAGGTCGAGGGGCAGGTGGTCGAGGTCACCGAGTTCGGCGTCTTCGTGGCGCTGGGCGGCGTCGATGGCCTGGTGCACCGCTCGGAGATCACCTGGGGCCGCTTCACCCACCCCCGCGAGGTCATCTCCAAGGGCCAGACCGTCCGGGCCAAGGTGCTCTCGGTGGATGCCGAGCGTGAGCGGGTCAACCTCTCGATCAAGGCGCTGGTGTCGGACCCCTGGATCAGCGTCAGCGAGAAGTACCCCATCGGCTCGCGCGTGAGCGGCAAGGTGGTGGGCCTGACCCAGTTCGGGGCCTTCGTGGAAGTGGAGCCGGGGCTCGAGGGCCTGATCCACGTCAGCGAGCTCTCCTGGACCAAGCGTCCCAAGCACCCCTCGGAGATCCTCAAGGAGGGCCAGGAGGTCGAAGCCGTGGTGCTGCGCATCGACCCCGAGGAGCGCCGCCTGAGCCTGGGCCTGCGCCAGACCCAGCCCGACCCCTGGAAGACCCTCCCCGATCGCTACCCGCCGGGCACTCCCATCAAGGGCAAGGTGACCGGCCTGACCGAGTTCGGCGTGTTCGTGGAGGTCGAGCCCGGCATCGAGGGCCTGATCCACGTCTCCGAGCTCGACCACACCCGCATCGAGAAGCCCTCCGAGGTCTTTAAGAAGGGCGACGAGGTCGAGGCTGTGATCCTCAACATCGACCCCGTCGAGCAGCGTGTTTCGCTCTCGCGCAAGCGCCTGCTGCCGCCCCCTGTTCCCAGCGAACTGGGCGAGGAAGACCGGCCCCGCCGTGGCGCAGGCGCTGCCCGCGAAGGCCGCTCCGAGCAACGCGCCGGCGCCAGCAAGCGCAAGAAGGGCCCCCGCGAGGGCCGTGCTCGCGAGCGCGACTACGATATGAGCGGCATCGATGCCGGCGGCATCGGATCCTACTCCTCCGGCGAGACTTCTTCGGCCAGCGTCAAGCTGGGCGACATGTTCGGCGACCTGCTCAACCAGCTCAACCTCGAGGAAGAGGCCGAGAAGAAGTAAGCGCGGTTCCCACGAATACCCGGCACGGCAAAACCCGCCGTGCCGGGTATATTATACCGGATTCAAAAAGATAATCACCCAAACCAAAGACCTTCAGAGGCTATCTTTTTGAATCCCAGAGCACTCCCTTCGGTCGACCGCCCCGCCTTGGCGGGGCGGCGTCCCCATTCGGGAACGAGCGGACCGAACCCGGTATAAAAGGACCAACGGCCCCTGGGGGGCCATTGGTCTCGAGCGGGCTCAGAGCAGGGAGAGCAGCTTGTTCTTGACCTGCTTGGCATCGAGGCCCTTGAGGTTCATGCCCTTGGAGCGCTCGACGAGCTCGTAGACCTTGTGCACGTGGGTGGTGGCCACCTTGAAGGTGATGCTGTGCTCGCCGACCTGCACGGTGACTTTGCGCAGGTTGGGGGTCTGCCAGCGCTTGGAGATCCCGGTGGTCTTCTTGCCCACGCCGCCATCGGCCTTGGCCTTACCACGGCGGATGACGCTGTTGACCACCATGGGGCGCTTGCCGCTGATTTCACAAACTCTCGACATTGCTTTCCTCCGGCTTAAGCTGGCCCTGGCCAGCCTCACGACAACGCGCACGAGTATAGCACACCCCTGCAGCTATAGCCAAGTGCTGCGATAAACTGGGCCGGTATGCCAGGGATTGCGATCATTGGAGCCCAGTGGGGCGACGAGGGCAAGGGCAAGGTCACCGACGCCCTCGCGCAGGACGCCGACTTCGTGGTGCGCTACCAGGGTGGGGCCAATGCAGGCCACACCGTCATCGCCCACGGCAAAACCTTCAAGCTCAACCTCCTCCCCACCGGGGTGATTCATCCCCAGGCCACCAACGTGCTGGGCGACGGGATGGTGATCGACGCCTTCCGCTTCGCCGAGGAGCTGGCGGCCATCCGGGCCGAGGGCCTCGAGCCCAAGGTGCTGGTCTCGGAGAAAGCCCACCTGGTGCTGCCCCACCACAAGCATGTCGAGAGCCGCCACAACTTCGTGGGCACCACCAAACGCGGCATCGGCCCGGCTTATTCCGACCGCGCGAGGCGGGTGGGCATCCGGGCAGGCGACCTGCTCGACGAAGCGGTGCTGCGCGATCGGCTAGAGACCTTGCTCATCGAAAAACCCAACTCCACCCGCGAAGCAGGCTGGGACTCACCGGAAAAAGCCCTGGACGACCTCGAGCGCATGCGTGACATCCTGGCCCCCCACATCGCCGACACCGGCCAATTGCTGCGTGAGGCCATCAGGCAGGGCAAGAAGGTGCTCTACGAAGGGGCTCAGGCCACCCTGCTCGACCTCAACTACGGCGATTACCCCTACGTCACCAGTTCCCACCCCACCGTGGGCGGCATCATCGTGGGAGCCGGGGTCAACCACAAGGGCATCAACAAGGTCTACGGGGTGGCCAAGGCCTACGCCACCCGCGTGGGCAACGGCCCTTTCCCCACCGAGCTGCCCGAGGAGGAAGCCGAATACCTGCGGCAGAAGGGCGGCGAGTTCGGCGTGACCACCGGGCGGCCCCGCCGCACCGGCTGGCTGGACCTGCCGCTCCTGAAGTACGCCTGCGAGGTCAACGGCTTCGACGGCCTGGTGCTGACCAAGCTCGACGTGCTCAGCGGCTTCCCCAAGGTGAAGGTGGGGGTCGAGCACACCCCCGGCGGGGTGCGCTACGCCGAGCTCGAGGGCTGGGGCGAGCTGGCAGGGATCCAGAGCCGCGAGGCCCTACCCAAGAGCGTGCTAAAGCTGATCGAGATGATCGAGGAGTACACCGGGGTGCCGGTGGTGATGTTCTCCACCAGCCCGCGCCGTGAGGACACCTTCGGCGCGGTGAGCTGGGTCTGATACCAGATTCGGTTAGTTCGTCGCTTGAACAGGCCTTGTGCCTGCCCCTATGGCGTCTTGATCTCTTGATCTATCGACCCAGCGCGAAGGGATTGAAGTTGGTATCGCGGTCGTAGTAGTCCTCCCCCTCGTGCTTCTTGAGGAAGCCCACCACGGCGTAGGTGAGGGGGGTGAACAGCACCTCCACCCCCACCTTGAAGACGTAGTTGGAGACGAACACCGTCCACAGCAGAGCGTTGTCCCAGATGCCGTAAAAGGCGATCAGCAGGAAGATGCCGGTGTCGAGCCCCTGCCCTACCAGCGTCGAGCCGATGGTGCGCGTCCACAACCAACGCCCCTGGGTCGCCAGCTTGAGCTTGGCCAGCACGAAGCTGTTGACGAACTCGCCTACCCAGTAGGCCACCAGGCTGCCCAGCACGATGCGCGGTACCAAGCCCAGGACGGTGGAGAAGGCCTGGGCCGCGCCCTGGCTCTGCGGGTCGCCGGGAGTAGGAAGGAGGTTGACCAGGCCGAAGGTCAGCGTGGCCAGCATCAGCAGGAAGAAGCCCGTCCAGATCACCCGTCGGCTGCGCTTGTAGCCGTAGACTTCAGTGAGCACGTCGCCGAAGATGTAGGCCAGCGGGAAGAGGATGGTGCCCCCGTCGAAGGTGAAAGGACCGAGCAGGACCACCTTGGTCGAGGCGATGTTGGATACGATGAGCACCACCACGAACACGGCGGTGATGAGGTCTATGTAGCGATAGGTCTTCATGGGCGAGCCCTCAAAAAAGTTTACCGGCTCGAGGCGGCCATGAAATAGCCCACCCATAGGAGCGCACGACGTATGTCCCTATGGCGGTCGACCACCCACAATCGACGCCCAAGGCTAATCCGCCTGTGACGTGATAAACGGCAGGTTCCGGTCGAACTGCGCACGGTCGAGGCCGTAGCCGTAGACGAAGGCGTCCTCGATCTCGAAGCCCAGGTAGTCGATGGGCACTTCCACCCGGCGACGGGCCGGTTTGGAAAGCAGGGCGGCGACCTTGAGGCTCGCGGGCTGGCGGGCCTCGAGCATGCGCAGCAGGTAGTTGAGGGTGATGCCGGTATCGACGATGTCTTCGACGATGAGGACGTGGCGGCCCGCGATGGGGATGCGCAGGTCCTTGATCAGCTCGACCTCACCTGAGGTACGGGTGGAGCTGCCATAGGAGGATACCGCCAGAAAGTCGATGCTCAGGGGCAGCTCGATGGCCCGCACCAGATCGGCCATGAAGATGAAGGCTCCGTTGAGCACGCACACCAGGTGGGGCTGCTGGCCGGCGTAGTCCTGGGTGATCCTGGCCCCGAGGGCCTCGATGCGGGCTCGAATCTCGGCTTCAGTGATCTGAACGCTTCCTTTTCCGGGCTGGAAGATGCTCACGCTGCGATTTTACCCGAGCCGGGCGAGGATTTTGGGGTTGGGTCCGATCAGGCGAGGCCTCGGGTGGGCGAGGGTGGGGTCTGGCCTTGCGGGCATCCGCGGCTCCCCTGGGCTTTGCATGCGGCTTGGGTCGGTGAGCGGCCTCGAGCCCCTCCGACCGCGGACGGCGCGGCTTGGGCTTGCTGGGTTCGGCGGTGAGGGCGGAGATTTCCTCAGGGCCCAGGTAGCGCCACTCGCCCGGCTTGAGCTCGCCCAGCTCCAGCATCCCAATCCGGGTGCGCACCAGCCGCTCGACGGGATAGCCCACCGCTTTGAGCATGCGCCGCACCTCGCGCTTTCTGCCCTCGGCCATCACCAGCCGGACTCCACCGCTCACGGGTTTTGCCTCGATGGCTCGAGCCAATCCATCGTCCAGCTCGACCCCTTCCACCAGCTTCCTGCAGGCCGCCTGCGAGAGTTCCCCACCCCTGCACCAGGCCCGGTAGACCTTGCGCACCCCGTAGCGCGGGTGGGTGAGGCGCTGGGTGAGATCGCCGTCGTTGGTGAGCAAGAGCAAGCCCTCCGACTCGCGGTCCAAGCGGCCCACCGGGTGAAGGCCGGGCACGTCGGGCACGAGCTGGTAGACGGTGCGCTCGGCGTGGCGGTCACGCTTGGTGGTGGTGACGCCAGCGGGCTTGTGCAGGGCGATGACCACCTTTTTCTGCGGCAACCGCACCCGCTCGCCGTCGAGGCGTACCACGTCCCCCTCCCCCACGCTCAGGCCGAGGCTGGCCACCTGGCCGTTGACGCTCACGCGCCCGGCCCGGATCAGCTCCTCGGCCTTGCGGCGGCTGGCGATGCCTGCTCGGGCGAGAAATTGCTGCAATCGCATCCCCCTTACTCTAAGCCAAAGCGCCGCCGTATCCTGAGGAGCAAAGCCAGGGAGGAAGCCATGGCAGGCAAGTTCGTGCTCTCGCGCACCGCGGACGGGCAGTTCGTGTTCAACCTTCAGGCTCCCAACGGGGAGGTCATCCTCACCAGCGAGCGCTACGCCAGCAAGGACGCCGCTTTGGCGGGCATCGCCTCGGTGCGCTTCAACGCGCCCATCGAAGCGCGCTACGAGCGGCTGACCTCGAGCGATGGCCGACCCTACTTCGTGCTCAAAGGAGCCAATGCTCAGGTGATCGGACACAGCGAAGCCTACAGCTCGCCGGCAGCCCGCGAGCAGGGCATAGAATCCGTCGGGCGCAACGCCCCGGAGGCCACTCTCGAGGACCGCACCTGAGGCCACAGCCTCCAAAGCCCCATACAATGGACCTATGCTCCTCCGCACGCTGGGCGGACTCGAGCTCGAAGGCTCCAGTTTTGGCCGCCTGAAGCCACTGCTGTTGCTGACGTATCTGCTGGTGGAGGGGGCCTTGGCCGAATTGCCCTAGAGCGGCGCTTTCTTCTGGAAATTGGGCCTACGCTTTTCTTTCAGCGAAGCCAGGCCCTCTTTGGCGTCCGGTCCCATGAAGCCCAGGAATTCCAGCGCCAGCGAGGTGTCGAAGGTCGGGCCGGCCAGGCGCAGCCAGTTGTTGAGGGCGTACTTGCTCCAGCGCAGGGCGGTGGGCGAACCCTTGGCCAGCCTGCGGGCGATCTCCAGCGCCTTGCCATACACCTCGGGGTCCTCCACGCACAGTGAGACCAGCCCCAGCCGCTCGGCTTCCTCGCCGCTCATGGGCTCGTTGAGCAGCAGGTAGTACTTGGCCTTGTTGAGGCCCACCAGCAGTGGCCAGACGATGGCCGAGTGATCCCCGGCAGCCACCCCCAAGCGGGTGTGCCCGTCGAGGATGCGGGCGCTTTTCCCGGCCACGGTGATGTCGCACAGCAGGGCCACCGCCAACCCGGCACCTACGGCGGGCCCCTCGAGCGCCGCCACGGTGGGCTTGGAGCAGTTGATCACGTTGTAGACCAGGTCGCGGGCCTCCTTCCAGACCCGCACCAGCGCATCGTAATCGCCGATCATCTCCTCGATGAGCTCGAAGTCCCCCCCGGCGGAGAAGGCCCCGCCCTCCCCCCGCACCAGCACCGCACCGATGCTCTCGTCGGCGTCGATGTCGCGCCAGACATAAGCCAACTCGCGGTGCATCTGGGCATCGGCGGCGTTGAGGCGACCGGGGCTCGAGAGCAGCACCTCGAGCACCCCTTCCTCGGGCTCGGCAAAGCGCAAGCGTCGATAGGCGTCTTTCCAGGACATGCCCACAGCTTAACGGGTGGCCTGACTGCGTTTTGCACCTGGTATCGGGCGTCCCGCGTTCGGTGGCTGTTAGAATGCCCGCATGCAAGTCAAGGAGCTGATGAAGCCTAGGCCCTACACCGTCCGGGGCGACGAGCCGCTGATCGTGGCGGCGGAACGGATGCTCGAGCACAGGCTCGGAGGACTGCCGGTGGTCAACGAGAAAGGCCAGCTGATCGGGCTGCTGGAGATCGACGACCTGCTGCCCAAGCCCGAGAACGTACCTTTCTCCACCGTGCAGGCCCTGCAGCTCTTCGGGGAGTGGGTGGATCCGGGTTCCATCGAGAAGATCTATGCCCACTACGCCAGGATTCCGGTACATCAGGTCATGCGCACCGAGGTGGCTACGGTGCGCCCTGAGGACTCGCTCGAGACCGCCCTCACCCGCATGCTGGAGGGCCAGCAGTACCGCAGGGTCTTAGTGATCGACGAGCACAACCATCTGCTGGGTACCCTCACCCGCAGCGACTTCTTGCAGCTATTCGTGCGGAGGGGGGCTTAGATGCACGGGGCAGGACACCTGCTCGAGGTCTTCTTCCTGCTGCTGGCCGCCCAGTTCATGGGCTGGCTGTTTCGCCGCCTCAATCAGCCTGCCGTCATCGGCGAGGTGCTGGCCGGGGTGCTGGTAGGGCCTGCGCTGCTGGGCCTGGTACACGAGGGCGAAGTGCTGGAGTTCCTGGCCGAGCTGGGCGCGATCTTTTTGCTGTTCATGGTGGGGCTCGAAACCCGCCTGAAGGACATCCTGGCCGTGGGCAAGGAGGCCTTCCTGGTGGCGGTCCTGGGCGTGGCTTTCCCCTTCGTGGGGGGCTACTTCTTCGGGCTGGCCATCGGCTTCGAGCAACTGCCTTCGCTCTTTTTGGGCACCGCGCTGGTGGCGACGAGCGTGGGCATCACCGCGCGGGTGCTGCAGGAGCTGGGCGTGCTCTCGCGCCCTTACAGCCGCATCATCCTGGGCGCGGCGGTGATCGACGACGTGCTGGGCCTGATCGTGCTGGCGGTGGTCAACGGGGTGGCCCAGAGCGGGACGCTCGAGCTGGGCACCGCGGTGCGCATCAGCCTGCTGTCGGTGGTCTTCGTGGGCAGCGCCGTGCTGCTGGTGCCGCTGGTGGGGCGCATCCCAATCCGGTCTCTGCCGGTGGGCAGCCCCTTCGGCTTCGCCCTGCTGGTGGGCGTGGGGCTGGCCTCGCTGGCCGCTACCATCGGGCTCGCGCCCATCGTGGGGGCCTTCCTGGCCGGGATGCTGCTGGCCGAGGTACGCGAGGAGTTGCGGCTGGAGGAACCCATCCAGGCCGTCGAGGGCTTCCTGGCCCCCCTCTTCTTCGCCATGGTGGGGGTGCGGCTCGAGCTCTCCGCCCTGGCCAGCGCCAGCATCCTGCTCTACGGCAGCGTGGTGCTGCTCATCGCCCTGCTGGGCAAGCTGCTGGGAGGCTTCCTGGGCGCCTTTTCCCAGGGCTTTCGTCGGGCGGTGGTGGTGGGGGTGGGCATGGCCCCCCGCGGCGAGGTGGGCCTGATCGTGGCCGCGCTGGGCTTGGCGGCAGGCGCGGTCAACGAGGAAGAATACGCCTTGGTGCTGTTCATGGTGGTGGGCACCACCCTGCTGGCTCCCCTCTTCCTGCGCCCCAGCATCACCTGGGCCGAACGCGCGCTTGAGCCCAGGGCCGGCCAGGAAGCCATCGACGAAACTCGAGGGTAAAGCAAATTTCAGGTGGGGAGCGCGAGGGCTGTGCTACACTCGGCCTAATGAAAGCCAAAGCCCTGCTCCCCTGGCTCCTGGGCGCAGCACTGTGTACTCAGGCTTTCATCGTGGCTCAGGGGAACACCGCCCCTCCCCCCTCGCAGGCCACCTATATCGTTCAGCGCGGCGATACCCTCTACTCCATCGCCCGGCGCTTCGGCACCACGGTGGCCACTTTGATGGAGCTCAACGGCCTGACCAGCAGCGCCCTGAGCCCGGGGCAGGTGCTCAAGTTGCCGAACAGCGCCCCGACCCCCAAAGCCCAGCCCAAGTCCACCGCCTCTGAACCCATCCCCAACACCTATACCGTCCAGCGTGGCGATACCCTATATTCCATCGCCAAGCGCTTCGGCAGCAGCGTCGAAGCGCTGATCACGCTCAACGGGCTCAACTCTCCGACGCTCGAGGTCGGTCAGGTGCTCAAGCTGCACCCCGAGGCGGCGAAGGCCGGCGAAGCCACGGCGGAGGCAGGGGGGCTCGAGTACGACCCCAACCATCCCCTCATGCCCGTCATCCTCAAGTACCTGGGTCTGGTCTACAAATACGGCAGCAACTCCGACAGCACCCTCGACTGCTCGGCCTTCGTACAACGCGTCTACGCCGACATCGGCGTGCACCTACCCCGCACCAGCCGCGAGCAGTACGCTGCCCTGCCCGAGGTGGCGGGGGAGTTGCGCCAAGGCGACTTGGTGTTCTTCAGCTTCGGCGGCAAGGACATCGACCACGTGGGCATCTACTTAGGCCGGGGCGTCTTCGCCCACGCCAACAGCTACGCCAGCCGGGTGGTGATCGAGGGGCTCTCCACGCCCTATTACCAGAAGACCTACCGGGGAGCCCGACGCCCCGACCTGAGCGCCGTGGCGCGAACGGGGCCATGAGCAAGGCTCCAACCGGCTGAGGCGGGTGCGGCTACGCTCGCCCATGGGCGAGTGTTTGTGGAAGCGGTCAAAACCCGGCCTCCTCGAGCAGCTCCCGCAGCACGCGCAGGTTCTCGAGGGCATGGCCTTTGGTGGTGTTGTTGAAGATGAACCAGGCCTGGCCGATGTCCTCCTGCTCGCGGGCCTCGGCCAGCGACTGGACCCAAAAAGCCAGCTCATCACGGCTGTAGCGGTAGTCGTGGCGCTCAGACTGGTCCTTGCCCTCGTACCACTTCTCCTTGTTGCGCCCGGAGAGCCGGATGTAGACGACCTCGCCGGTGACGTGGAGCCGGTTCTTGGGCAGGCCCGGCAGCGGGGGATAATCGGTGCTGACCCAGATCAACCCCGCCTTCCTGAAGGCCTCGCGCACCTCGTCGTTATCCCAGGAGTGGTGGCGGAACTCCACGGCCAGGCCGCCCGGTGCCAGGACCCGGTCGCGGAAGCGCTCGACCAGGGCCGCAAAGTACTTGCGGTTTTCGGGGGTGCGGTGGAAGCGCTGGGGAAACTGGGCCAAAAAAGGCCCCAGCACACCCGCATTGCGCAGGGGGGCCACCGACTCGAACAGGCGCTTGTAGTCCTCGTCGGTGGCGTTGAGCTCATGGGTCATGCTCTGGTGGATCTTCACGCCCCAGTGCACCCGGCCCCCGCTCTTCTTCAGCATGCCCTCGAAAGCCCGCACACCGGGAATGTTGTAGAAGGAGGAGTTGAGCTCGACCGCGTTGAAATGCTGGGCGTAGATGGAAAGCCACTGGTCTTTTTTGGCCTCGGGCGGATAGATCAGGCCCACCCAGTCCTCGTTGGAATAGCCGCCGGTGCCCAGGTAGAGCTCCATCCCTCTAGTTTAGCCGCGCCGGAAGCGATTGGCGCATCACCTGCTCGAGCAAGCCGGAAGCTTCAGAGGACCGGGGCGGCGGGTTCGGGCGGTGGAGCCTGGTCGTGGTCGGGAAGCAGGGTCTCGGCGTCGCGCACAGCCGGGAACAGGTAGCCCCCCAAGCCCACCAGCGCGCCCAGGATGCCGGTGAACACCAACATCAGGGCGATCCCCGCGCCCGGCCCCGTGCCCACCAAGCCGCCGAAGGTGCCCGCCAGCGCTCCGCCCGGCATCATAGCCGGGGTCATGAGCTTGTCGGCTACCGGGCCCGCCAAGAGCATGGCGAGGGGATTGGCGACCCAGGCGATCATGCGCCGGGCCGAGAAGACCTTGCCCTGCACGTCCGGGGGCACCTTGGCCTGCCAGATGGCTTGATTGGAGCCGTTGAGGATGGGGATGATCATCAAAGCGACGAAGCTGGCGAACGCCCACAGCGCCACGCCCTGCCCCAGGCCCATCAGCAGGCTGCCAAAGAGGCTCGAGAGCACCATCCCCAGCAGTACGCCATGCACTTTGCGCCTGGGGCCGCCCCAGGTCGAAAGCAGCAGGCCGCCCAACACCCCCCCAATCCCGGCGGCGGTGCGGACGATGCCCAGCGCGGTCTCGTCGTTGGCGGTGCGGCTCAAGACCATGGCCGGCAGCACCGACTGACCAAAGGTAGCGAAGAGGTTGAGCAGGAGAAAAGTCGTCTGCAGGCCCAAAAGGCTCGGACGGGCGAAGATATAGCGAAAACCGTAGGCTGCCTCTTGCAGCAGGTTCCCCCGGCCCTCGAGCCCCGCCGCGCTCTGCCTGGGCTGAGGTACCTTCACCGCCAGCAGGGCCCCCAGGGCCACCAGGAAACTCGCCAGGTCGATGGCCAGAAGCCCCCCAATGCCGATCGGGCTGTAGAGCAGCGCCGCCAGGATGGGGGCGCCGATCCCCGCCACCGACTCGCTGAGGGCCATCAGGCCGTTGGCCCGCGCGTACTGCTCCTTGGGCACCATGGTGCTGATGGCCGCCGAGAAGGCGGGCCACTGGAAGGCCTGGAAAGCCCCGGTGATGGCCGCCGCCAGGTAGAGGTGCCAAATCTGCAGGCTCCCCCCGAGGTAGAGTCCATAGACCACCAGGGTGGCGAAAGCCGAACCCAGGTCGGAGAGCATCATCATCCGCTTGCGGTTGCTGCGGTCGACGAGCGCTCCGGCAAAGGGCGAGACCATGATCAGGGTCAGGAAATGGAAGAAGCCGAGCAGGGCCAGCGAGGTCGCCAGGCCAGTCTGCTCGTAGGCCCACAGCATCAGCCCAAACTGGCTCATCTCGGAGCCCAGGATGGAGACCAGTTGCCCTGAGGCCACCAGGGTGAAGCCAGGAAGGCCGGTGGGTACTCTGAAATTCCGCATACGAAGCCAGGCGCAGGCGCCTTTGACAGCGCAACCGTGCCCTAGGTTAGCGGCCCTCTACTCAGATTAGAAGCCAGCGTGTAGAGTAGTAAGGAACATGATTGCAACCGTGGAAATTCCCTCGATGCTGGAGGTCAGGAACCCCCTGGCAGCGCGCATCCTGGCCGATCCCAATATCGCTTTGTGGCTCAAACCGTTCATGAAGGCCGAGCTCTCGGTTAAGGAAGCCGCCGAAACCCTCAAGGTACCCTTGCAGACGCTGCACTACCGGGTCGAGCAGATGGTGGAGGCGGGGTTGCTCGAGGTCGTGGGCCTGGAAGCCCGGCGCGGGCGGCCCATCAAGCGCTACCGGGCTACCGCGCTAGGTTTCAAGGTACCCCTCGAGCTCATCCCCCCCCGCATGCTCGAGGACCTCGAGGGCGCAGTGTTCTGGTCGCGGCAGCTACAAGAGGGCCTGGAGCGCACCCGCAAGCTGCCGAAGTACCGCGACTACCTGATGGTCTATCTCAACGAGCGCGGCCTGATGATCTTCGGCTCGAGCCACGAGAAGGTGCGCCCTAAGATCCTCGCAGAGGACGAGCCCGCCGTGCTCAGCCTGTGGAGCGCCGGCCTGCACCTCAGCCGCGAGGACGCCAAATCCCTGCAAAAGGAGCTGTGGGAGCTCTACCAGCGCTATCACGAACGCCAGGGCCCCGAGCGCTACGTACTACACCTGGGCCTGGCGCCGCACCCGGATGGCAATTAAAACGCCCTCACGCCAACGCCTCTTCGGCAGGCGTATAGGGTAAGCCAAAAGCCTCGGCCACGCCTTTGTAGGTGAGCTTACCCTGGTGGGTGTTGAGGCCCTTGCGCAAAGCAGCGTTGTGGCGCAGGGCATCCAGGCCCTTCTCGGCCAGTTGCAGCAGGTAGGGCAGGGTCTCGTTGGTGAGGGCGAAGGTGCTGGTACGGGGGACGGCGCCGGGCATGTTGGCGACGCCGTAGTGCACCACGCCATCCACCACGTAGGTGGGGTCTTTGTGGGTGGTGGGGCGGATGGTCTCCACGCAGCCGCCCTGGTCCACCGCCACGTCCACGATGACCGCGCCCTCCTTCATGGTGGACAACATATCGCGCCTGACCAGCTTGGGAGCCTTGGCGCCGGGAATGAGCACCGCACCGATCAGGAGATCGGCGTGCTGGATCGATTTCTTGATGTTGGCCTCGGTGGAAGCCAGGGTGATGACGCGCCCGCCGAAGACGTCATCGAGGTATTGCAGCCGGGCTTTGGAAACGTCCAGGATGGTCACCTGAGCCCCCATGCCCAGGGCAATCTTGGCAGCGTTGGTGCCCACCACGCCCCCGCCGATGATCACCACGCTGGCCGGAGCCACGCCAGGCACCCCACCCAGCAACACACCCCTCCCACCATGGGGCTTCTCGAGCGCCGCCGCCCCCACCTGGGGCGCCATGCGCCCGGCCACCTCGCTCATGGGGGTGAGCAGGGGCAAGGAGCCGTCCTCGAGCTGCACCGTCTCGTAGGCAATGGCGGTGGTTCCACCCGCCAGCAAAGCCCGCGTCAGGGGCTCATCGGCGGCCAGGTGGAGGTAGGTGTACAGCAGCAGATCCTTGCGCAGGTACTTGTACTCCTCGGCGATGGGCTCCTTGACCTTGACCACGATCTGGGCCGCCCAGGCCTCCTCCGCCGAGACCATCTGAGCCCCAGCGGCCTCATATTCCGCGTTGGAAAGGCCCGAACCCACCCCAGCCCCTCGCTGCACCAGCACCTTGTGCCCACGCCGTACCAAGCTCTCCACGCCGCCCGGAGTGAGGGCCACCCGGTTCTCCAGGGTTTTGATCTCTTTCGGCACGCCAATGACCATGGCTTCCTCCTCGCTTTTCCCACAAGCTTAGAACCCGATGTCGCAGTTTTGAATGCGAAAGATCCGTGAATTGGGCTAAACCGGCTTAGATCGTTAGGTATAATTCCCCTCGTGGCTTACGATTCAAGCAAGCTGCTCGACGCGACCAACCTGGCCATCCTGCGCGAGCTACAGCAGGACGCCCGGCTGTCCTACAGCGAGCTCAGCCGTCGGGTGGGCCTGAGCGTACCCGCCGTAACCGAGCGGGTACGACGGCTCGAGGACGCGGGAATCATCGAAGGTTACGGGGTGCGACTGAACTTCGAGGCGCTGGGCTACGGCATCACCGCCCTCATCGAGCTCTCGGCCCCACCCAGTCGCTACCCGCAGGTCCTGGCTTTCTGCGAACAGACCCCCGAAATCCGCGAGAGTTACTTCGTGACCGGCGATTCCTCCTACGTCATGCGGGTGGTGGCCCGCTCGGTGCAACACCTCCAGGAGATCATCCAGCGGCTGGGCACTTTTGGCAGCACCCGCACCGCGGTGGTGCTCTCGAGCCCCATCATCAAAACCAGTTTCGATCTCGAGCAGCTCAGGCATTGACGCGGCTTAATGTAGGTCTAACCCTCATGACCCGCGCGCGGCCTTTGCTATGCTTAGCTCAGTGGTTGCAAGGAGGTGTCAATGAAACGCATTTCGCTGATGTTTCTCTGTACTGGCTTGGCGGTATTGTTGACCGCCTGCCCCATGAACAAGCCTCCCACCATCACCGCCTTTCAGGGCGTACCCAGCAGCGGCGCCGCCCCTCTGACGGTGACATTTTCCTGGACTATTTCCGACCCGGATGGCGATGCCCTGACCTGCAAGCTGGACGTGAATAACGACGGTACCTTCGAGTACACCATCAACAATTGCACCAGCACCAGCACCCAGCAGCACACTTATTCCACCGCTGGCGCCTATACCGCCAAGCTACAGCTCGAGGATGGAAGGGGCGGCAGCGACTCCAGGACCACTTCCATCACCGCAACCACCCCTCCCAGCGACCCCTACAACATCACGCTACGCTTTACCGGGACCCTGACTACCGGCCAGCAAGCGGCTTTTGACGCCGCCGCCGCGAAGTGGGGACAGGTCATCACCCAGGGCTTCGCCAGCATCAACCTCAACATCTCCGCCGACGAGTGTGCCAGCGGCTTCCCCGCCTTCAACGGTTCGGTGGACGACATCCTCATCGACGCCGCCGTGGTGACCATCGACGGCCCGGGCGGCATCCTGGGCCAGGCCGGGCCGTGCTTTACGCGAATCTCCAACGACCTCACCGTCTACGGCATCATGCGGTTCGACTCCGCCGACCTGGACGCCCTGGAAAGCAGCGGCCAACTCGACGAGGTCATCTTCCACGAGATGGGACACGTGCTGGGGATCGGCACGCTGTGGAATTACAACCGCTCGCTGCTGACGGGGGCGGGCACCGATACCCCGCTGTTCGTAGGGGCCAAGGCCGTGGCTGAATGGCAAGCCCTGGGCGGCAGCGGCAACGTGCCGGTAGAGAACTGCAGGGACAAGAACAACAACCCCATCTCGGGTTGCGGGTCCGGAACCCGCGACGGCCACTGGCGTGAAGCGGTCTTCGACAACGAGGTCATGACCGGCTACCTCAACAGCGGGGCCAACCCCTTGAGCAAGGTCACCATCGGCTCGCTGGAAGACCTCGGCTACAGCGTCAACTACAGCGCCGCCGACCCCTACACCCTGCCCAGCCTCCAAGCCTCCAGCAGCGCAACCAAGATCCCTTTGAACATCATCCTGATCACGCCCAAGGGTAGCCGCTAGCCTCATCAAACGAAGAAGCCAGGGGCCTCCCCTGGCTTCCTTGCTGCCTGTGGGCTTAGCCGACGAGGGCTTCGAGCTCGTCCACCATGCTGCTGAGCACCCCGAAGCCGCGCTCGAGCGGCTCGGGGCGGGTCATGTCGATGCCGGCGATCCGGAGGGCCTCGAGGGGGTACACCGAGTCGCCCGCCTTGAGGAAGTCCAGGTAGCGCTTCGCGGCGATCTCGCCCTGCTCGAGCACGTCGCGCGCCAGCGCGTTGGCGGCGGCGATGCCGGTGGCGTACTGGTAGACGTAGAAGGGACTGTAGAGGTGGGAGAAGTTCATCCAACCCGAGCCCAGCCGCTCTTTATCGATCTCCACCTCGCCGCCGTAGCCCTCGGCGAAGAGCTCGGCCAGGCGCTCGATGAGGAAGGAGGCGGTGAGGGCCCCGCCCCGCTCGATGCGCTCGTAGAGCTCGAGCTCGAAGCGGGCGAGGGTGGGCATGACGAAGAGGTAGCGGTGGAAGTTGGAGAAGGCTTCCTCGAGCACCGCCAACCGGTAGGCGGGGTCTTGGGCCTCGCGCAGCAGCATGGAGCGCACCATGGCCTGGTTGAAGTTGGAGGCCACCTCGGCGATGAACAGGCTGTAGCGGGCGTAGATGGCGGGCTGGGCCTCGCGGGTGAAGTAGGAGTGCATGGAGTGGCCCAACTCGTGAGCCAAGGTGCTCAGGGAGTAGAGGTCGTCGCTCCAGCTCATGAAGATGTAGGGGAAGGTGCCCTTGAGCCCCGAGGAATAGGCCCCGGCCCGCTTGCCCTGGTTCTGGCCCCAGTCCACCCAGCGCTCCACGAACAACCCCCGGCGCATGGGCTCGACGTACTCCCTCCCCAAGGGCTCCATGCCCCGGCAGATGATCTCGCAGGCCTCGGCGAAGGTAAGCTTGGGGCTTTGGACGATGGGGGCCGGCGAGTCGTAAATGGGCACGTCGAAAGTGTGCAGTTTGCCCCCCATGGCCTTCTTGCGTAGCCGCCAGAAGCGGTGCCAGGTGGGGAGGTTGGCCCGGAAGATCGCCAGCAGGTTGTCGAAGACCGCGCGGGGAATGTTGTCCACGGTGCGGCTGACGGAGAGGGCCATCTCGAGGCTGCTCTTGTAGCCGCGGGTCCTGGCCTGGAAGGCGTAGGCCTTGATGCTGCCCTGAAGGGTGGAGGCCAGGGTGTGCTTGAAGGCTAAGTGGCCGTCGGCGTAAGACTCCCAGGCCGCCTTGCGCACCGCAGGCTCAGGATGAACGAGCAGCTCGCCCACCGTGGCGTGGGCCACCGGGAAGCTCTGCCCGGCGTACTCCACGGGCCTGAAGGTCATGTCGGCGTTGGTAGCGGCGGAAGCCGTGGCGCTATGCCCCGCCAGGGGGTCGCCCACCTCGGCCAGCACAGCCTCGACCTCGCCGCTGCGGACGAAGGGCTTGCGGGTCTGCAGGGCTTCGAAGTAGTGCCGGTAGAGCGCCAGTTGCGGCTCGGCCTGCATCCATGTCTCGAGCCGCTCGAGGGGAATACCCAGAACCTCTGGCTCGATGTAGGCTGCCGCTGCCCCCAGGCGAGCCAGGGCCCCCCGGGCCTGGGTCAGCATAGTGGTGTAGAGCGGGTCCGAGCCGTCGGTGGAGTGGTTGAGGCTGGCGTATACGAGCACCTTGCCCACCTCGAGCTGGAGCCGGTCGCGAAGCTGCAACGCCCGTAAGAGCATCTGCGCCGACTCCCCTAGCCGCCCCCTGAAGGGCTCGAGCTCGCTCAGCGAGGCCAGCGCGGCCTCCAGGGCCTTTTGCCACTCCTCGCTCGAGGCAAAGAGGGCTTCGATGTTCCAGGTCTGTTCTTTGGGCAACTCCGAACGTCGGGGCAGGGTATTGACCATGCACAGATTGTACGAAGCCCGCAGAGGCCAAGGCGCGTAGACTGAGGTCATGCGACCTCGGGTGAAGTTCTGGCTCGAGAGCCCGGAAGGCAAATACCTGATGGGGCCTGGGCTATACCGTCTGCTCTTAGCCGTAGCACAGCAGGGCAACCTCAAGGAAGGAGCCCGTCGCATCGGGGTGAGTTACCGCAAGGCCTGGAGCCAGGTGCGCGAAGCCGAGGAGCGGCTGGGCTTCACACTGCTGCACAAGCACTCGGGCGGCGAGAGCGGCGGGAGCAGCCAGCTCACGCCTCAGGCCCAGGAGCTGCTCGAGCGCTACGGCAAGGTGGCGGAGGGGCTCGAGCGGGTAGTCAGGGAGCAGTTTGCCAGGGCTTTCGAACCAGTGGAGTAGAACTATGCCAAAGACGAATAGATATTACGTGGTGTGGGAAGGCCGCCAGAAGGGCATTTTCGACACCTGGAGCGCCGCCGAAGCCCAGGTTAAGGGCTATACTGGGACCAAGTACAAAGCCTTCGAGAGCCTCGAGGCCGCCCGCGCCGCCTTCGCGGGCGAGCCCCACGAGCACATCGGCAAGAAGCCCAAGGCAGATTCCCCTTTGGGAGCGGCTGGCACCGCTACGCCTAAAGCCGGTTCCCGGCGCATCCTGGCCAACCCGCCCATCTGGGACAGCTACAGCGTGGACGCCGCTTGCAGCGGCAACCCGGGGGTGCTCGAGTACCGCTGCGTCCACACGGGGAGCCGGGAGGTCGTCTTCGCAAGGGGTCCCTACGACGCGGGCACCAACAACGTCGGTGAGTTCTTAGCCCTGGTGGAAATCCTGGCTTTGTGTGTGAAGAAGGGCGACCCCCGCCCCATCTACACCGATTCGAAGACCGCCCTGGCCTGGTTGCGCAACAAGAAGGCCAAGCCCCAGAACCCCCAGCGGTTGAACCCACTGCTGCTCGAGCGGCTGGCTCGAGCCGAAGCTTGGCTGGCAAAGCACAGCTATCCCAACCAGGTGCTCAAGTGGGACACCGGGGCCTGGGGGGAAAACCCGGCGGATTACGGGCGAAAGTGAAGGGGTGCGGATCGCGCCCCCACGTCGTAGGCAAGCGGCTAATTCAGCGTCCGCCCGCCCAGCATGCCCCGGGCCCGCTCGGCGTAAGCGGTGAGGGTCTGGTGCCACTCGTCGGCCTCGGTGAGGTAGGGTAACACCTCGTGGCTGCGCGAGAGCATCTCGGCGGGGTTTTCATAGCCCATCTGGGCGAGGGTGTCGACGATCATCTCCTGGGCGGTGATCCAGTCGCGGCTGCCCTCGGGGGCCTCGGCTACGGCCTCGCGGTAGTGCTTGAGGGCTTGCTGGAAGTTGAGCAGGTCGTAGGCCAGGTGACCCAGGATGATGTGCCCGGCGGCCAGAGCCCCCTCCTCCAGCGCCTCCCGCGCCGCTTCCTCGGCCTCGCTGTAGCGCGACTGACGGTAGAGCACCTCGGCCAAGTCGCCCAGGGCTTCGCCGGGGTAGTCGTAGTCGGGGTCGCGGATCACCTGGCGCAGGGCGGCTTCGGCCTGCTCGAGGTCGCCCGCGTCGAGGGCCGCCACGCCCAGCTCGTGCAGGGCGTAGGTGCGGTCGGTGCCCTCGGAGCGCTCGACGGCTTCGCGGAAGGCCTGGATGGCCTCGGCGTACTGGCCCAGTTGCATCAGGGCCTGCCCCTGCACCAACGGGGTGCCGTGGGCGCGCTCGGCTCCGGCCTCCTCCAGCAGCCGGGCCCGCTGGATGGCCTCCAGCGCCAGGCTGGGGTTGCCCAACAGCAGCTGGGCCCGGGCGGTGAGGTAGTAGCGGGTGGCGGCGTCCTCGGGGTCCTCGAGCGAGGGGTCGAGGCCCTCGGCCTCGGAAAGGTAGCTCATCGCCTCCTCCAGCACCTCCAGCGCCTCCCGGCCCTGGCCCGCCTCGACGAACATGGCCCCCGCGTCGAGGAGGTTCCAGTAGCGCTCCATGCCCACCGACAGCTCGGCTGCACGGCGGTAGGCTTCGGCGGCCTGGGCGGGCTGGCCCATGCGCTCGTGGGCCTTGCCCAGCAGGTTCTGAGCCCGCCAGGCCAGAAAAGGCGGCAGCTCGAGCCCCTGGCTGAGCAGGGCGATGCTCTCCTCGGGCACGCCGAGGTAGAGCAAGGTCTGGGCCTGGTGGAAGCGCACCCGCGCATCCTCGCTCGGCTCGAGCAGGGGCCGAACCTCGTGCTCGGGGGCCCCTTCGAGCGCGCGCGCTTCGGCCAGCAAAGCGCGGAACAAGGGGTCTTCCTGCAAAGTCGGAACGGCGTTGGCGCCGTGCTCGAGAGCCCGGTAAATCCCCTCGATGCCGCCTTCGCCATAAAGCGTGTAAGCCTCTGCCAGCAACAAGGCAGCCTCGGCAGCCTCGCTGCCCTGAGCAAAAGTCAGGGCACGCACCATCACCTCGAAGGCGGTGTCGTAATCCCCTTGGTACAATGCCTGTAACACCCGCTGCATCAGGGGCACGATAACACGCTGGGAGCCGAGGGCAAAGGGATGAGGGTGACATCTTCGGGGGCATCGCCGTAGGCAGGCTTTCCGAATGCCAGAACCCATTCCTCATGCCGGACTGGAGTACCATTGTTCCTTAGGAGGTTACGTTGTCCACACGCATCAATCCTTGGACCATTGTCATCGTGTTGCTGCTGGGCTACTGGCTGTTCAGTCAGTTTAGCGGCAACAGCAGCCGCGCCACGCTTTCTTATAGTGAGTTCCTCAGCTTTGTCGAGCAGGGCAAGGTGCAATCGGTGGTGCTCCAGAACGGGCGTATCTCGGGCGAGTTCAAAGCACCCGAGCGCCTCGAGGTGGGCGGTCGCTCGGTGGTCGAGCGCCGCTTCAGCCTGCCCTCGGTCCCCCGTGAATTCGCGGACCAAAACCTGATTCCCCTGCTCAGAGCGCAAGGAGTCCAGGTCTTCACGCGCGAGGACTCGATCTGGCCCCAGCTCCTGTTCAGCTTCCTGCCCATCCTGCTCCTCATCGGCTTCTGGTACTTCTTCTTCATGCGCGCGCAGGGCGGGGCGGGCCAGGTGATGCAGTTCGGCCAGAGCCGCGCACGTCAGTACGGCAAGGAACGCCGGGTCAACACCACCTTCAAGGACGTGGCCGGCCACACCGAGGCCAAGCGCGAGCTGATGGAGGTCGTGGACTTCCTCAAGAACCCCCAGAAATACATCAGCATCGGGGCCGAGATTCCCAAAGGTGTGCTGCTGGTGGGGCCGCCGGGGACCGGCAAAACCCTGCTGACACGCGCGGTGGCCGGGGAGGCCGGGGTGCCCTTCTTCTCGGTCTCGGCCTCGGAGTTCATGGAGATGTTCGTGGGGGTGGGGGCCAGCCGGGTGCGCTCACTGTTCGATGAAGCCCGGCGCAGCGCTCCAGCCATCATCTTCATCGACGAGCTCGACTCCATTGGCCGCAAGCGGGGTGCGGGGATCGGCGGGGGCCACGATGAGCGCGAGCAGACCCTCAACCAAATCCTCTCCGAGATGGACGGCTTCGAGAAGGACACCAGCGTGATCGTGCTGGCCGCGACCAACCGGCCCGACATCCTCGACCAAGCCCTGTTGCGGCCAGGACGCTTCGACCGGCAGGTGGTCATTGGCTTGCCGACCCTCGAGGAGCGCAAGGAAATCCTGCTGGTGCACATGCGCGGCAAGCCCATCGCCCCCGACGTCGAGCCCACCGAACTCGCCCAGATCACCCCCGGCTTCAGCGGGGCCGACCTGAAGAACCTGGTCAACGAGGCCACCCTGCAAGCCGCCCGCAGCGGTAAAACCCAGGTCACCATGGAGGATTTCCGCCTGGCGCTGGACAAGGTGGTGCTGGGCCTCGAGCGCGGCTCCCTGCGGCTTTCCCCCGAGGAAAAGCGGGCCGTGGCCTACCACGAGGCCGGTCACGCCATCGTGGGCGAGGTGCTGCCCCACGCCGACAAGACCGAGAAAGTCTCCATCGTGCCGCGCGGCATGGCGCTGGGGGTGCGCTGGAGTATGCCCCAGGAGCGCATCCTGATGAAGCAGGAGTACCTCGAGGACACCCTGGCCATGACCCTGGCCGGGCGGGCCGCCGAGGAGAGCTTCATCGGCTCGGTCTCGACCGGAGCCGCCGACGATTTCAAGCGCGCTACCCAGCTAGCCAAGCAGATGGTGCTGGACTGGGGCATGGGCGAGCACTTCCGCAACCTGGCTTGGGGCTCCGACTCCGGCCCGGTCTTCCTGGGCGAGGAGATCGCCCGTAAGAAGGATCACTCCGAGGAGACCGCCCGCCTCATCGACCAGGACATCGAGCACATCCTCGATAAGGCCTACGACCGGGCCAAGCTGGTGCTGCAAGAGCACGCCGAAGCCGTGCACAAGGTGGCCGAAGAGCTACTGCAAAACGAGACCATCCTGGGCCAGCGGGTGCGCGAAATCCTGGCCGAGACCCAAAAGGCTCCCCAGCCCACCACGGCAGCCGAGGGGTAAGGGACGGCGAGGGCCAGTGGCCGAACGATGCTGAAGGGCCGGGTCTTGAGATCCGGCCCTTCCTATACCCCTCCCCTGGCCCCCCGCATGCGTTCACTGCCCCGAAGCCAGCATGCGCTGCCCCAGGTCGCTGCCGATCAGCACGATCACATCGGCCTCTTCGGGATAGTCGGGGTCTTTCTGGAGCTCGCCGATGCCCAACAACTGCTGGATTTCCCTGGCCCACCCCTCGAAGGCGGCCTGCTTGTAGATGACCCTCGAGACCTCGCTGGGCCTGGCCGCGGTGCCGGTGCGCTGGACGCGGTAGCCCTGCTGCTCCAGACGGCCCGCCGTGGCCCGCGCCACACCGCCCAGCCTCGAGGCGTTGTACACGCTCAGTCGCACCAGCCGCCGCCCGGCCTCCTCCTCGCCTTTCAGCAACCAGTCCACCAGGGCCTGCGAGCGAGCGCGGTCGAGGTTGTAGTAGTAGGCCCCGCCGTAGTAGCCTCCCTGGCCGGGAAGGGTGGTGCTCCGCAGCTCGCTCAACCCCGAGCGCCCGAAGCGCGCCCCCAGGGCCAGGAGCTGGGGCCTCGCGAGGTCGGTCTCGACCTCGCGGAATACCACCTCGGCGATGGCCTCGAGGCGCAGCAGGTTCTGCGGGGTCATGGCCTGCTGGGCCATGGCGCGCAGGAGCTGCTGCTGGCGCTCGGTGCGGCGGATGTCGCCCTCCTCCTTGGAGTGCTTGACGGGGTAGATGGGGACGCGGTTGCCCCAGCGGTCGAGCTTGTAGGTGTTGACCTCGCGGAAGCGCACGAAGCCCACCGCCTGCTCGCCGTTGATGAACTGCCGCCCTTTGGGCAGGTGGATGTGCAGCCCGCCCCAGTTGTCGTCGTAGTGCATCTCGTCGATGGTCTCGACCCACACCCCCCCTAAAGCATCGACGATGTTCTTGATGGCGGTGTCCTTGATGATGACGTAATGGTCGATGGTGAGGTCGAAGGTGCGCTCGAGGGTCTGCTTCAAGAGCTCGACCCCGCCCCGGCTGAAGGTGCCGTTGATCTTGCCGCCGATGCCGTCGGGGGCCACCACGTAGGTGTCGCGGGGCACCGAGACGGCTGCGGCCTGGCGCCTGGCCAAGTCGAGCGAGAGCAACATGATGGTGTCGGCGCGGGCGTTCTTGGTGTAGGGCATGCCGCGCGAGTCGTGGTTGTAATCCTTGCCCACGATCAGGATGTTGACCCGCTCCTTGCCCCAGAAGAAGTCCTGCGGCTTCTGCACGATCCGCAGCAAGGTGGCCGGGGGAACGTGCCCCGCGATGGCCGAAACCGTCTTGTACAGCCAACCCAGCCCCACCAGGACGGCAAAGAGTAAAACCCATCGCAGCACACGCATGTACATCGCCCCTGGAGGGCCTGCCGCCCTCTCAGTCCCCCACCTTAGCAGATAAGGATGAAAATTATGGCGTCGTACGCAAAATGCAATACGCAAAGCATACGACGTACGCCACTTTAGCCCACGCTACACGTCGGCCAGCTCGCCCCAACGCGCGTAGAGCCCCTCGAGCCGCTCCCTAAGCTCGGCCTCCTCGGCGGCGATGCGGGCATAGTCCTGAGGGGTCAGACCGGGCTGGTTGGCCTCGGCGTGCAGGGCACGAAGCTGGGCCTCGAGCTCAGCGATGGTGGCCTCGAGCTGCTCTCGCTCGCGCTCGAGGTGCCAGCGGCTCTTCCCGCGCCTGGGTTGGGGCTTTGCAGTCGGGGGCTCGGCGGGGCGGGCCGACTCGGAAAGGGCCGTGACCTTGCGGCGCTCGAGGTACTCGCCGGGCGCAGCCGGGTAGTCGTCGAACTGCCCGCTCCTGAGGTGCCAGGTGCGGGTGGCGAGCCGCTCGAGGAAGAACAGGTCGTGCGAGACCAGCAGCAGCGTACCCTCGTAGGCCAGCAAGGCCCGCTCGAGGGCTTCGACGGTCTGGAGGTCGAGGTGGTTGGTGGGCTCGTCGAGCACCAGCAGGTTGGCCTGCTGCAGCGAGAGCGAGAGCAAGGCCAGCCGGGCCCGCTCCCCGCCCGAGAGGTCTTTTACCCGCTTGAACTGGGCCTCGTAGGGGAACATCCAGGCCCCCAGCGCGGCGTGGGCCTTCTCGCCCAGCAGGCGGTAGAGCGTTTCGAAGAGGGTGAGCTCGGGGTCGAAGCCGGAGAGCTTCTGGTCGTAGTAGCCGATACGCACGCCCGGCCCGGTGCGGATACGCCCGGCGGGGTCGTCGGAGGGGAGCTGGCCCAGCAGCACCTTGACCAACGTGGTCTTGCCCGCGCCGTTGGGGCCGATCAGCGCGATGCGCTCACCTCTCGAGACCAGCAGGCCCTCGATGTCAAAGAGCGTTCGTCCCGCCAAATTCTTGCGCAGGTGGGCGGCCTCCAGCACCCGCTCGGGGCCGGGGGACTCGGTGGGAAAGCGCATGCGCACCACCGCATCGGGGCCCTCGGGTTCGGGCGGGGCTTGCTGCAAAAATTGCTCCATGCGGGCCTCGAGGCCGTGCATTCGGCGGGCGTGCTTGGCGCTGGAAGGCGCCCAGCGGCGGGCTTGCTCGAGGATGCCCTCGCGCCGCTGTTTCTCCTTGAGCCAGCCGGCATACTCGCGGGCCTCCTGCTCCTCCTGCGCGGCACGCTGGGCGCGGAAAGCCGAGTAGTTGCCCTCGTAGAGCCGCAGCTTGCCCTGCCGCAGCCAGGCCACGCGCCGGGCAACCCGGTCGAGGAAGCCGCGATCGTGGGAGATGGTGATGGTGGCCCCGCCGTAGCCCTCCAGGAAGCCCACCAGCCACTCCACCATCTCGAGGTCGAGGTGGTTGGTCGGCTCGTCGAGCAGCAGGGCATCGGCCCCCGACAGCAACAAGGCCCCCAGCGCCAGCCGCCGCGTCTCCCCGCCCGAGAGCACCGTTGCCCGCTCGCCCTCGCGCCCCTCCAAGCGCAAGCCCCTGAGCACCGACTCGTAGTTGGAGCGCCGTCTGTAGCCCCCCAACAGCTCGAAGCGCTCGTGCAGCTCCTCCCAGCGGCGGTACGCCTCGGGGTCGGCCAAGTTCGCCTCGAGCCCGGCCAGCTCGGCTTCGAGCCGCTCCAGCCGGGCGAATCCGCTCTTGAGCACGCCCTCGACGGTATCCTCAGGGCCAAAGCGGGGGTCCTGCTCGAGCAGCCCGAGGTAGACCCCCTCCGGCCTGTACACCCGTCCGCGCACGGGCTCGAGCTCGCCCACCAACAGCCGCAGCAGCGTGGTCTTGCCCGAGCCGTTGGCCCCCACCAGCGCCAGCCGGTCGCCGTGGTAGAGCTCCAGGCTCACCCCTTCCAGCAGGTCGCGGGCGCCCAGGGAGTACTCGAGGTTTTCAGCAAAGACCACGCGCACGAGGACCAGTGTAGCGGAAGAAGCGCCGAGTCTTGACACTCCCACGGCGTGGCGGGAAGCCCACCGATGGTAGGTCTTACACCCTCCACAACCTGAGTACCGGCATCGCCGGGCCGCTGGTGCGGCTTCACCGTGTGCCCCACGGCGACGGGAAAGGGCTTGGATAGCTTGCTTCTCGCCATCCTTCCACGGTATAGCGCAAACATCGAAGTTACGTGGGCGTGGGCTTTGTAGACCCCCACACCCCCCTTTTGTAAACCACCTTCTTTCGGGCAACAAATGTAGCAACCCGAACGTTCCCCTTTGCTGCTCCCACCCCCTCGGTGAGCCGGGGCCATCCCCTGGCTAGGGGGAGGTGAGGATGGCGCCATTCACTCCCACCGCCACGAAGCGACCGTTCCCGTAGATGACGCCGTTGAGCCACGCGCCCGTTCCCGAGTCCACCTCGTTCCAGTTCGTCCCTTCCGGGGAGGTGAGGATGATGCCGCCACTTCCCACCGCCACGAAGCGGCCGTTCCCGTAGGTGACGCCGGAGAGCCACGCGTCCGTTCCCGAGTCCACCTCGTTCCAGTTCGTCCCATCCGGGGAGGTGAGGATGATGCCGTCCCGTCCCACCGCCACGAAGCGGCCGTTCCCGTAGGTGACGCCGAAGAGCCCCGCGCCCGTTCCCGAGTCCACCTCGTTCCAGTTCGTCCCATCCCTGGAGGTGAGGATGGCGCCGTTATATCCCACCGCCACGAAGCGGCCGTTCCTGTAGGTGACGCCGTTGAGCCACGCGTCCGTTCCCGAGTCCACCCAGGTCCAGTCGGTCCCTTCCGGGGAGGTGAGGATGATGCCCTTATCTCCCACCGCCACGAAGCAGTCGTTCCCGTAGGTGACGCCGTTGAGTCCCGCGCCCGTTCCCGAGTCCACCCGGGTCCAGTCGGTCCCATCCCTGGAGGTGAGGATGGCGCCGTCAAGACCCACCGCCACGAAGCGGCCATTCCTGTAGGTGACGCCAAAGAGCCACGCGCCCGTTCCCGAGTCCACCTCGTTCCAGTTCGTCCCATCCCTGGAGGTGAGGATGGCGCCGTTATATCCCACCGCCACGAAGCGGCCGTTCCCGTAGGTGACGCCAAAGAGCCACGCGTCCGTTCCCGAGTCCACCTGGATCCAGTCGGTCCCTTCCGGGGAGGTGAGGATGATGCCGCCACTTCCCACCGCCACGAAGCGGCCGTTCCCGTAGGTGACGCCGTTGAGCCCCGCGCCCGTTCCCGAGTCCACCTCGTTCCAGTTCGTCCCATCCCTGGAGGTGAGGATGATGCCGTCCACTCCCACCGCCACGAAGCGGCCGTTCCCGTAGGTGACGCCGTTGAGCCCCGCGCCCGTTCCCGAGTCCACCTCGTTCCAGTTCGTCCCATCCCTGGAGGTGAGGATGATGCCGTCCACTCCCACCGCCACGAAGCGGTCGTTCCCGTAGGTGACGCCGAAGAGCCACGCGTCCGTTCCCGAGTCCACCTGGGTCCAGTCGGTCCCTTCCGGGGAGGTGAGGATGATGCCGTCCCGTCCCACCGCCACGAAGCGGCCGTTCCTGTAGGTGACGCCGGAGAGCGATGCGCCCGTTCCCGAGTTCACCTGGGTCCAGTTCGTCCCATCCCTGGAGGTGAGGATAGTGTCGCCCACCACCACGAAGCGGCCGTTCCCGTAGGTGACGTCGGAGAGCGATGCGCTGACCACCCGCCAGATCAGCCCTGCATCGGGGTTCCCGCCCCCACCGCCGGAGCCTTGGGTAACTGTGAGGATACACCTGGCAAAGAGAAGGGCTAGGACTGCTAGGACGCCTAGGAGCCACCTGGCCTTCATACCGCTTGCCTCCGTGGGAACTATTCTAACCCAAGTTGCCACCTATCCCTTGCCCTGGGATGACCCCCAGACCAAAGTCCCCTCTAGCGGCATCCTTACCCTCGCCATCCTCGCCGCCCTCTACCTCGGCGGTAACCACCCAAAGGCCCCGAACCTGGCCCGTGACCTCCGCCTCTTCTCCCACCCCCTCCAAAGGCCGCTTCATCCACGAGGTGGGCCCGACCCCGGGGCGCCTGCACGAGCTCACGCCGGATTCAAGCAGACCGCCTGGCAGCAGGAGAAATCCTGCTGGGCAGCCTCAAGGCCTCAACCGTCAGCCGTGAGCCGACGTACGACACTCAAAAACGCTCCAGCGTGACGAAGCTGTACGCGTAAGGGTGCTGCCCGTCGGCCTCGTGGCACTCGCGGGACAGCTCCCGCCACTCACCCAGGTCAAACTCGGGGAAAAAGGCGTCGCCCTCG
Organism: Calidithermus timidus DSM 17022; assembly: GCF_000373205.1. Taxonomy (NCBI): domain Bacteria; kingdom Thermotogati; phylum Deinococcota; class Deinococci; order Thermales; family Thermaceae; genus Calidithermus; species Calidithermus timidus. The sequence continues at coordinate 141,321 of NZ_KB890700.1, read as the reverse complement.
AGCTCGGCATGGACGAGGGTGAGGTGGATACGTCGGGCCAGCGGCAGAGCCTGAGCATAGAGCTCGGCCCCGCCGATCACAAAGGTCTCGCGGTGCTCGGGAGGCTGGTGAGGGGCGCCATCCGCGGCCTTCAGGGCGGCCTCGAGCGAGCCCACCACCGTGCAGCCAGGGGCCGAGTAGCCAGGCGTGCGGGTGACGACGATGTTGGTTCGGCCCGGCAGGGGCTTGCCGATGGACTCGTAGGTCTTGCGGCCCATGATGACCGGGTGGCCCATGGTAAGCCGCCGGAAGCGCTTGAGGTCGCCCGGCAGTCGCCAGGGCAAAGCGTTGCCCCGACCTATAACCCGGTTTTCGGCCATGGCGACGACGAGCGAGAGCACACTACACCGCTACGGGCGCTTTGATGGGGGGGTGCGGGTCGTAGCCGACGAGGGTGAAGTCCTCGTAGACGAAGTCCTCGAGCCGCTTGCGCTCGGGGTTGAGGAGCATCTGCGGCAGCGGGCGCGGGGAGCGGGTGAGCTGGAGCTGGGCCTGCTCGAGGTGGTTGAGGTAGAGGTGGGCGTCGCCCAGGGTGTGCACGAACTCACCGGGCTTGAGGTCCGTGACCTGGGCGATCATGAGGGTGAGCAGGGCGTAGGAGGCGATGTTGAAGGGCAGGCCCAGGAACACATCGGCGCTGCGCTGGTAGAGCTGGCAGGAGAGCCTGCCGCCAGCGACGTAGAACTGGAAGAGGGTGTGGCAGGGGGCCAGGGCCATTTTGGGCAGGTCGGCCACGTTCCAAGCGCTCACCACCAGGCGCCGGGAGTCGGGGTTGCGCCGAATCTCCTCGACCACCCAGGCGATCTGGTCGTAGGTCCGCCCGTCCGCCCCCTCCCAGCTCCGCCACTGCTTGCCGTAGATAGGCCCCAAATTGCCCTCAGGATCGCTCCACTCATCCCAGATGCTCACCCCGTTGGCCTTGAGGTAGGCGATGTTGGTGTCCCCGCGCAAGAACCACAAGAGCTCGTGGATGATCGACTTCACGTGCAGCTTCTTGGTCGTCACCAGCGGGAAGCCCGCGCTCAAATCGAAGCGCATCTGGTAGCCGAACACCGACTTGGTGCCGGTGCCGGTGCGGTCGGACTTGAGGGTGCCGTGCTCGAGGACGTGCCGCAGGAGTTGGAGGTAGGTCTCCATCACCAGCATGATACCTCCAGCGGGGCATTCCATTCCCTATCGGGAGATCGTCTGGGCCTACAGCAGGAAGCTCCAACACCCAGCCCTTGCATCTTGCGCTTTGCGTCCTACCTCACCACTTCCCCTGGCTCATCCTCACCCCCCGAAGCGCCACCACCGCGCTCACCAGCAGCAAAGCCCAGAAGGCTTGGGGCTTACCCCACAGGGCGAAGAGCGCGTAGAGATAGCCCACCACGGCCCCCGCCGGGATGGGGTACACACCGCGGCGGGCGCGCTTCCAATAGAGCTGCCAGTACAGGGCGGCCACCCCCAGCCCGAGGGCCACGGACGTGAGGGTGAGCTGCGGGAGCAGCCACAGGAAAAAACCGACGGTGGGTGCGATCCCGCCGCCGCCCCGGAAGCCGAAGTAGAGCGGCCAGTTGTGCCCGGTTACCAGCGCGGTAGCCATCAGCGGCAAGGCCCAGGGAGCGTGGGCAAAAGTGCTCAGGTAGGCCACCAGCATACCCTTGAGGATGTCCAGTAGCGCCACCGCCAGGCCCCAGGCAGGGCCTAGCTGGCGGAAGGTACCCGAGGCGCCAGGAACGTCGCGCTGGGTCAGGTCTACCCCGCGCAGCTTACCGGCCACAATGCCAAAGGGTACGGAACCGATGAGGTAGGCGAGCCCAACCAGTAGCGCGTCCATTCCCCAAATTTATCCGTTCTACAAGGCGTAGGCCAAAGGCGGTGTGCTAGTATAAACTGCGTGAGCTAGCCCTAAAACCTGGGCAGGGGTTTCTAAAGTGACGGGCACCAAACGCAAACCCACCATACACGAAGTAGCCCACATGGCCGGGGTCGGGATCGGCACGGTGAGCCGGGTAATCAACAACCATCCCTCGGTGCGGGCCGAGACCCGCGCCCGGGTGCAACAGGCCATGGAGCGCCTGGGCTACGCGCCCAACCCCCATGCCCGGCGGGTGGCCGGGGGACGCAGCTACACGGTTTCGGTGCTGCTGCCCTTCGTGGCGACGGAGTTCTACATCCGCCTGATCGAGGGCCTCGAGGCCACACTCTGCGAGGAGCGCTACGACCTCGCACTCTTCCCCCTCCTCACCCCCAAGCGCCTGGAGCGCTACCTGCGCTCGGGTACCCTGGCCTACCAGACCGACGGCCTCATCGTGGCCTCCTACGACCTCACCGAGCACTTCGCCGGGGGGCAGTTCCCCACCGATCGGCCCGTGGTCCTCGTCGATGCGCGCAACCCCAACTACGATTCGGTGTTCATGGACAATTTCCTGGGCGGGAGGTTGGCCGCTGAATACCTCTCGCGCTTCCCCGGAGAACTCTTCTTCATCACCGTGGAAGAGGACATCGACCGCGCCTTCAGTCACACCGTCTTCGCCGAGCGCCGGGCCGGCTTTCAGCAGGGGGCCGAGCTGGCCCAAAAGACGGTGAACCCCGACCAGATCTTCCACACCCGCCTCTCCGCCGAGGGGGGGCGCCTGGCCCTGCAGAGCTTCCTGCGCCACTATAGCCCTCCCCTCAACATCTTCGCCGGGGCCGACCTGATCGCTTTGGGAGTGATGGAGGAGGCCGAGCGGCTGGGGCTCAGGCTGGGCCAAGACCTGCGCTTGCTGGGCTTCGACGGGCAGCCCTGGACCGCACAATACGGCCTCTCGACGCTGGCGCAGCCGGTCGAGGCCATGGGGGCCAGGGCTGCGCAATTGCTGCTCGAGCGCCTGCAAAACCGCCGCTTCGAGCCACGCCAGGTGCGCTTCGAACCCCAGCTCATCGAGCGCTCCTCGACGCTGGGGCCGCAGGTGGCGGTTTCAGAAGGCTGAGAAGGGGTCAGGATCTAAGGCGCTTTGCGTAGTCCACGCTAAGTAACCCACGTACCAAGTTTCACGATTTGGGGGTGCTAGGATGAGGTTCGATGAACCGGGTACGTGACCCCAAGCTGCTCCCCGTCGTGGAGAAGGTCGAGCGGGGTGAGCGGCTGAGCTTCGAGGAGGGGATGCTACTCTACCACACCCCCGACCTCAACACCCTGATGCGGCTGGCCAACCTGGTGCGCGAGCGCAAGCACGGCGACAAGACCTTCTTCGTGCACTCGCTGCGGCTGGAGTTCACCAACATCTGCTACGTTGGCTGCACCTTCTGCGCCTTCGCCGCCCGCAAGGGCGATCCCCGCGCCTGGGACTACGACCCCGACGTGGTGGTGGAGAAAGTACGCGAGAAGTGGGAACCGGGCATCACCGAGTTGCACATGTCCAGCGGGCATCACCCCAACCGGCCCTGGAGCTATTACCTCGAGATGGTGAGCAAGCTGCGCGCAGCCTTCCCCACCCTGCAGGTCAAGGCCTTCACCGCCGCCGAGATCGAGCATCTGTCGAAGATTTCCAAAAAACCCACCCTCGAGGTGCTGCGCGAGCTGAAGGAGGCCGGGCTGGCCGCGCTGCCGGGCGGGGGCGCCGAGATCTTCGCCGACCGGGTGCGCCGCCAGATCGCCAAGAACAAGGTCAAGGCCGAGAAGTGGCTGCAGATCCACCGCGAAGCCCACTCCCTGGGCATCCGCACCAACGCCACCATGCTCTACGGGCACATCGAAACGCTCGAGGAGCGCCTCGACCACATGGACCGCCTGCGCAAGCTACAGGACGAGACCGGCGGCTTTCACTCCTTCATCCCCCTGGCCTTCCAGCCCGACGCCAACGACCTCGCCAAGAGCCTGGGCAAGAGGGAGTTCACCACCGGCCTCGACGACCTGCGCAACCTGGCCGTCGCCCGCATCTACCTCGACAACTTCGACCACATCAAGGGCTATTGGGTGATGATCTCCTCCGACTTGGTGCAGGTCTCGCTCGACTGGGGCGTCTCCGACATCGACGGCACCATCATCGACGAGCACATCGCCCACGCCGCCGGGGCCACTTCCCCGCTGGGCCTGTCAAAACAGAAGATGGTGGAGATGATCCAGAGCGCCGGGCGGGTGCCGGTCGAGCGCGACGCCTTCTACAACGTGGTCAAGGTGTGGAACCAGCTCCCGCTGGTGCCCGAGAAGGCCAAGGCCCTAGCCAAGGCCCGCGCCTGAGCCGCCTCGGAGTCCCCATGCCCGACTACGTGCTCGGCGTGCCCCGCTACGCCAACAGCGCCCCCCTGTACCACTTCCTCGAGGAAGGCGACGGGATCGCCTTCCGCTACGGCGTGCCCACCGAACTCAACCGCTGGCTGCTCGAGGGCAGCGTGGACCTGAGCCTCGTTTCCTCCTACTTCTACCTCGCCAACGCCGAAAAGCTGCGTCCCCTGCCCGACTTTTCCATAGCCGACTTGGGGCCGGTGTACTCGGTCAACCTCTTTCACACCCGGCCCTGGCAGGCGCTGCGGCGCATCGCCCTCACCACCGAGAGCGCCACCAGCGTGCGGCTGCTGCAATACCTGCTCGAGTCCGACGGCTTGAGCCCCGAGTACACCCGCGAGCAAGGGGGCCTGGAACTGCTGGAGCGCTACGACGGGGTGCTCCTCATTGGCGACCGGGCCATCGCCACCTACGCGGGCTTGCTGAGGCACATCCCCGAGTCGGTCCACCAGGTCCCACGCGAGTTCAGCGGGCCGCAGGGCTCACCCCTGTGGGTCAGCGACCTCTCGATGCGCTGGTACGAGCGCACCCGGCTGCCCTTCGTGTTTGCGGTGTGGGCCACCCGGCGCTCAGAGCCCCCGCCCCCCGAGGTCGTGCGGCGACTGCGGGCGGCGCGTTCGCTGGGGCTGGGCAACCTGGCCGCCGTGGCGGGCACCGAGGCCCAGCGGCTGGGCGTGCCCGAGCGCCTGATGCAGCACTACCTCTGGAACTTCCGCTACCACCTCGAGGCCCCCGACCGCCTGGGGTTGGAGACCTTCGCCAAGGCCGTGGGGATGACCTATCCCGGCGACTACTGGGACGTGTAGCGACTGGCCACACGGGCCATGGCCATGAGCTTGAGCACCCCGGCGGCCACAAAGCCGGTGAAGCCGGGCTCGAGGGCGCGCTGGAGCATCGCCTCCCAGACCCCAACCGGCTCGAGCGGAGGAGGGGGGATGTCGTGCGGCCACACCGAGGTATCGGCCTCCTGGCTGCTGGGGTCTTGCAGGTTCCACCGGGCGATCCAGCCGTCGAGGGCATCGACGTAGCCGTTGAGCCCCTCGATGGGCCACAACAACAGCGTCACGCGGATGTCGAACATGGCCTCATCGTGGTCACTGACGGTGGGAGGGTTTTGCAAGCGTTGCAGCACGAAGCCGGGCAGTTCCCTGAGCGCCGCTTCGTAAAACTCCTGCCACGATTGCTGCCAGAGGGCCTCCAGGCTCATCACCTTAGCATTTTGAACCCGCCCTTGGCTCAAGGGCGGGTATTTGATCACGCGCATTGGGTGCAAATGTCACAACACCGCGTAGGGCCTGCGCTTCAGCGGTTGGGCAAGGGAACGATTTGCGGAGCGACCCTGACCTCCAGCGTCCTTCCCGAGCGCCAGACCTTGAGGGTGATGCTCTCGCCTGCCTTCTTGCTGCCCAGCACCGCCCGCAGGTCGTTGATATCCCTCAGGGAGCGACCATCGGCCTCGAGCAGCACGTCGCCATCGATGCCGATCTCCTCGGCGCGACCATCGGGGGTCTGCACGAAGATGGTCCTTTGCGAACCCCGCAAGCCCGCCTTGGCCGCCGGACCGCCCGGCTCGACGCTGCCGACGATCAGGCCGGTCTCGGGCAGGTTGTAGCGCTGCCGCAGGTTGTCGGGCAACCCCGCGACCGGGAACACCGTCACCCCAAGGCGGGGCCTCGAGGCGATGAGGGCATTGGTATCGAGCGTCTTGCCCGCCTTGAGGTCGGGGAGGTACTGCTTGGCGATGTTGATGGGGATGGCGAAGCCCACCCCCGCCGACTGGGGCTGACCGCCGATGAGGCCGGAGCTGGTGTAGATGGCGGTGTTGATCCCGATGACCTCGCCCTTGGAGTTCAGCAGCGGCCCGCCGGAGTTGCCGGGGTTGATGGCGGCGTCGGTCTGAATCACGTTAGGCACGAAGCCATCCCCGCTACCCACCGCGCCGGGGTTCTTGCGGATGGCCGAGACGATGCCCTCGGTCACGGTGAACTCGAGGCCGAAGGGGTTACCCATGGCGATGGCCTTCTGACCCACTTTGAGCGCATCGGAATCGCCCAGTTTCATGGGCTTGAGCAGCGCGGCGGGCGCCTCCACCTTGACCAGGGCGATGTCCAGCGCTGGAGCCGTTCCGATGACCTTGGCCTTGTACTCCTTGGGATCGTTGTGGAACTTGATGGTGATCTCGCTGGCCCCCTCGATGACGTGGTAGTTGGTCAGGATGTTCCCCTCGCTGTCGAGGACGAAGCCCGAACCCACCCCGCTCTGGGGTTGCGGCTGGGCGAAGAAGGGGCGCAGGAATTCCGGCACGTCTTGGAGGTTGACCTGTGGCACGGTGCGGGTGGCTACGTACACCACCCCGTCGCCGGCGTTTTGCACCACCTCGATGGTGTTCTGTTCGTTTTGCAGGTAGCCCTGAGCTTCGTTGAGCGGTGTCACCTGGGCCTGGGGTGCGGTGGTCGTGGGGGGGGTCTGGCTACGGGTCATCCCCCACCACAGCACCCCTCCGGCGATCACAGAGAGAAGCCCAAAGGTCGCGGCAGAAGTCTTCAAGGACATGCTCATCCCTCCTGATTCTGAGCGTAGGCAGCCGGTGTGAAGATGGCGTGAAGGCGCCGTGTACGAAACCCCTGCTCCACGGCTCGAGTCAACACCTCATCCTAGCGCGGATCGATGCGGGCAATTGCAAATCACCGTTTTATTTGAAGGCCCTCAGGCAAACACCACGGTCTTGTTGCCGTGAACGATGATGCGGTCCTCGAGGTGCCACTGCACCGCCCGCGCCAGCACGGTGCGCTCGAGGTCGCGCCCCAGCCGCACCAGTTCGGCCACGTCGTTGCGGTGAGAAACCCGCGCCACGTCCTGCTCGATGATGGGCCCCTCGTCCAGGGCCTCGGTGACGTAGTGGGCAGTGGCCCCGATCAGCTTCACACCCCGCTCGTAGGCCTGCTTGTAGGGGTTGGCCCCGACGAAGGCGGGGAGAAAGGAGTGGTGGATGTTGATGATGCGGTTGGGGTAGTGGGCCACGAATCCGGGCGAGAGGATCTGCATGTAGCGGGCCAGCACCACCAGGTCCGAGCCCTCCAGCAGTCGCAGGATTTCGGCTTCGGCCTGTTCCTTGGTCTCTTTGCTAACCGGGACGTGGTGGTAGGGGATGCCAAAGCGTTCGACCTCGGCCCGCAGGTTGGGGTGGTTGGAGATGACCTGGGTGAGCTCGCAGGGCAGCTCCTTGTTGGAGTGCCGCCACAGGAGCTCGTTGAGGGCGTGGTCGTACTTGGAGACCAGGATCGCCACCTTCTTGAGGTCGGCGGCGTAGCTGATGCGCCAGTCCATCTCGAAGCGGGCGGCAACCCGCTCGGCAAAAGCGCTCTCCAGCACGCTGCGCGGCACGTCGAGGTGGGGGGTCTGGAACTCCAGCCGCATGAAGAAGGTGCCGCCCTCGGGATCGGTGGAGTGCTGGTCGAGGGCGGTGATGTTGGCGCCGTGGTTGAAGAGGAAATTGGAAACCGCCGCCACGATGCCGGGGCGGTCGGGGCAGGTGATGAGCAGTCTGGCGGTGGCGTCTCGCTGCATCTGGACTAGGCTAATGGCTGGGGGGCGAATGCTCAAGCGTGTCGATAGCCGATAGCTGGGCGTGGGTCGTAGGCCGCCAAACGCGAAACGCCCCTTAGCAAGGGGGGCCGGGGTGGGGTCCACCGCGAGCCGCGGGCCACCAGCCATGGGCCTTCCGTCCTGTGCCGACGGCTTAGCGCTTCCCGTTCACCCGCTCCACCGCCCGCACGCCCCTGCGCCCGAAGCGGCGGGCGAGCTCGAGTTCGCTCATCACCAGGGCGGTAGGGCGCCCGTGGGGGCAGGTCCAGGGCATCTCGCAGCGGGCCAAGGCGTCGAGGAGGGCCTGGGCCGGGGCCTCGGCCATGGGGTGCCCAGCCTTGATCGCGGGGAGGCAGGCCAGGCGAGCCAGGACGCTGCGCCAGGCCTCGGTGAAGCTGTGGGCCGCGAGCGTCCCCTTGACCACCTCGGGGACGAGGGTGGGGTGTCCGGCCAGAAAAGCGGGGACGCTGCGGATGCGGTAGCGGCCTGGGCCAAAGGGCTCGAGCACCAGCCCCACCGCCTCGAGCTCCTCGGAGCGCTCCTGATAGGCCATCTCCTCGCCCAGGCTGAGGTTGAGCAGCTCGGGGTACTCGAATTCGACGGGCGGCTCCTCGCGGTAGCGGCGCGAGAGCTCCTCGTAGAGGATGCGCTCGTGGGCGGCGTGCTGGTCCACGACGTAGAGCTCGTCGTCGGCCTCAGCCAGCAGGTAGAGCCCGCGGAAGACCCCCACGAAGCGCAGGCGGGGAAAACTGGCCCGCCGCACGGGGGTGGGACCGGCGATGGGGGTGGGGTCGGGCAGGGCGCGGGCCAGCGGGTGGGCGCTGAGCAGGCTTTGGATGGCTCGGGCCACGAAGGCCAAAACCGGCTCGGGCTCGAGCAGGCGCACCCGCGACTTGTCGGGGGTGGTGTTGACCAGCACGGCCTCGGGGGGGAGCTCGAGGCCCAGCACCCCCACCGGGTACTGCCCGCTGGGCAACAGCTCCTTGTAGGCCAAGAGCACCGTCTGGAGCAGGGCTTCGGGCCACTCCACCGGACGTCCGTTGACCGCCAGGAGCAAGCGGTCGCGGCGCGGGCGCGAGAGCTCGGGGCGGGAGAGCAAGCCGGTGAGCCGGAAGGGGGCCTCCGCGAAGTCGAGCTCGAGCAGCCGGTTGGCCACCACCGAGCCCCACACCAGCCGCGCCGCCTCGGGGAAGCTGCCCCCGGCGTGGGCCAGTTTCTCCTCGCCATCGCTCAGCAGGCGCAGCCATAGCCCTGGGCGGTGCAGCAGGTAGCGTGAGAGCAGGCCAACGACCTTGCGAGCCTCGGCGGCGGGGGGCTCGAGGCCTCGGCGCCGCGCCGGGAGGTGCTCGAATAGGCGACTCACCTCGACGCGGGTTCCGGGTGGGGCAGGGTGCTCGCTGAGCGCTATTTCCTCCAGAAAGGCGGTGAGGGTGGCCCCGCCGAACTGGGCGGGGGGCCTGGAGGTGATCTTCAGCCGGGCCGCCTGCCGGATGGCCCACAGGCCCTCGCCCCGAAAGCCCAGCGTGGCGATGCGGCTGAGGTCGCTGAGCTTGCTGGTGGCGTGGGCTTCGACGGCCAGCGGCAACTGCTCGCGGGGAATCCCCTGACCGTTGTCGCTGACGCAGATGCGCTCGAGGCCCCCCCCGACCAGCTCGACCTGAACGCGGGTGGCCCCGGCGTCGAGGGCGTTCTCGAGCAGTTCGCGCACCACGTCCACCGGCCCCGAGACCACCTCGCCCGCGGCGATCTCGCGCACGAGCTCCTCGGGCAGGCGCCGGATCACGGGCCACCCCCACCGACGGATTCACGCCAGCTCATTGGACACCACCGTCTTCTGCACTTTATCGCGCCAGCGCTGGAGCAAAAGCAGCGCCTCCAGCGGGGTGAGGCGGGTGGGGTCGAGGTTCAAAAGCTCGTCGAGCACCTCCTGGCCCACGTCGCCTACCTGGGCCTCGAGCCCCGCCAGCAAGATCGCCGCCCGGCTCAGCACCTCGCGCGGCAGGCCCGCCAGCCTGGCGACCTCCAGGCCGTAGCTCCTCGAGGCCGGCCCCGGCAACACCTGGTGGTAAAACACCAGCCCGCCCGCCTCCTCCCGTGCGGCGACGTGGTAGTTGCGGGCTCCGCTCAGGCGTTCGGGCAGGGCGGTGAGCTCGAAGTAGTGGGTGGCGAAGAGGGTATAGCAACGCACGCTGTCGTGCAGGTATTCGGCAGCGGCCCAGGCCAGCGAGAGGCCATCGTAGGTGCTGGTGCCACGCCCGATCTCGTCGAGCAGCACCAGGCTGCGGCTGGTGGCCCCCTGCAGGATCTGGGCGAGCTCCTCCATCTCGACCATGAAGGTGCTGCGTCCCCCGGCGATGTCGTCCGAGGCCCCGATGCGGGTGTAGATGCGGTCGAAGAGGGGCAGCAGCGCCTCCTCGGCGGGCACGAAGGAGCCGATCTGGGCCAGCAGGGCGATGAGCGCGGTCTGGCGCAGGTAGGTGGACTTCCCGGCCATGTTGGGGCCGGTGAGGATCAAGAGGCGCTCGCCGGGGGAGAGCTCGAGGTCGTTGGGGATGAACTCGCCGCCCCGCTCGACCACCGGGTGCCGCCCCGCGCGGATGTGCAGGCGCCCGTCGGGACTGAAGCGGGGCCGCACGTAGCCGTACTGGGCGGCAGCCTCGGCCAGCGCGGCGTACACGTCGAGTTCGGCCAGCACGCCCGCCGCTTCGCGCACCAGCGGCGCAACCCGCCCCACCGACTCGCGCAGTTCGAGGAAGGCCGCGTACTCGCGCTTGCGGGCCTCCGACTCGGCCAGCAGGATCTCGCGCTCCTTCTCGCGCAGGTCGGGGCGGGTGTAGCGCTGGCGGTCCTTGAGGGTGGCGATGGCCCGCCAGTCGGAGGGCACCTGGGCGTAGTAGGGCCGGGTGACCTCGAGGTAGTACCCGAAGACCTGGTTGTAGCCCACCTTGAGGGGAATCCCGCTGCGCTCGCGCTCGCGGGCCTCGAGGCCCGCGATCCAGGCTCGAGCGGCCTCGGCCCGCTGGCGCAGGGCGTCGAGTTCGGCGTCGAAGCCTTCGCGGATCAGCCCACCCTCGGTGAGCTTGAGCGGCACCTCCTCCACCAGCGCGGCGTGGATGCGCTCGGCCACCTCGGCCAGCTTGGGCAAGCGCTCGGCGAGGTTGAGCAGGGCGCTCGAGCCCCGCAGCAACCCCGCCAGCTCCGGCAAGAGCTCCAGGCTGCGGGCCAGGGCCAACAAGTCGCGGGCGTTGGCCCGCCCCGCCGCCAAGCGCCCGGCCAGGCGCTCGAGGTCGTGGATGCGGTAGAGGAGCTTGCGCACCGCCTCGCGCAGCACCCCGTCACGCACCAGCGCCTCTACCGCGTCCAGCCGGGCCTGGATGGGGCCCTCCTCCACCAGCGGGTGGCGCAGCCAAGCCCGCAGCAGTCGCCGACCCGGCGCGGTGCGGGTCAGGCCCAGCACCCCCATCAGCGTGCGCTCCTCGCTGTTCTCCCCTACCGGGCTGGGGTCATAAACCTCCAGCGTGCGCAGCGTGGCCTCGCTCATCTGCATAAAGGCGCTGGGGTCGTAGCGCAAGAAGCTTTGCACCTGGGGCAGGGCTCCGCCTTGGGTGGCCTGAGCATAGCTCAGCACGGCCCCCGCCGCCCGCAAGAGCGCGGGGTGCTCGAGCCCAGTGGGCAGCGCCCCGAACTGCGCCCGCAGGGCCTGAGCCGCCACTTCCTCCTCGAAACGCCCCGGTGAGAGCATCACCGGAAAGCGTCGCTGAAACTCCTCGAGAAAGCCGGGATTGCAATAGAGCTCCGGCGCCAACAGCACCTCGGCAGGGCGGTAGCGAAATAGTTCGTCCCAGACGCCGCTCTTTCCGTAGAACACCGCACCGCGGAACTCCCCGGTAGACACGTCCAGCAAGGCCAGCCCGTAGCCGTCGCCCGTAGCCAGCGCGGCCAGGTAGTTGGCCTCGGGTCGTAGCAGGGCTTCCTGGGTCAGAGTGCCGGGCGTGAGCAGCTGGGTCACCTCGCGCCGCACCAACCCCTCGGCGTCCTCGGCCAGTTCCATCTGGTCGGCCACGGCGATGCGGAAGCCCAGCTTGAGCAGGCGCTCGAGGTAGCCGTCCACCGAGCGGATGGGGATTCCGGCCATGGGCGTGGTGAAGTCCTTGCTGGTCTTGCGGGTGAGCGCGATGCCCACTGCCCGCGCCAACCGCTCGGCGTCCTCCCCGAAGGTTTCGTAGAAGTCGCCGACCTGAAACAACAGCAGGTACTCCGGGTAGGCGTCCCGGAGTTCGACGTACTGCTGGAGCAAAGGCGGCAGGGGGCCGGAACCCTGGCCCTTGAGGGTCATGGGCTTATGCTACCAGCAGAACAGCCACCGTCAACCACCAAACCCTTCTATCGAGCCACCTCCCAGGCCAGGTGCTCGAGCTCGGGCTTGATCAGTTTGTTCCAGGCCACCTGCACCGCGTTGGGCGAGCCCGGCGTGCAGATGACCACCCGGCGGTGGTACACCCCAGCCATCGCCCGGCTGAGCATGGCCGCCGCCCCCACCTCGGCGTAGGAGAGCATACGGAAGAGCTCGCCGAAGCCGGGCATGGGCTTCTCGATCTTGCGGGCGAGCACGTCGTAGGTGGTGTCACGGGGGGCGATGCCGGTTCCGCCGTTGAAAATGATGATCTGAGCCCCGCTCTTCACCATTTCCTCGAGCGCCTCCGCAACCTGTAGGGGCTCGTCCTTGATGATGCGGTAACCCACGACCTTATGCCCCATGCCGGTGATCTCGGGCTCGAGGTAGTGGTAATTGGTGTCGGTCTGTGGGGTACGGGTGTCGGAGACCGTGACGATAGCGACGGAAACCGGGCCTTTGGAGTGAGCAATCTCTTTGTGTTTGTCGGTGCTTTCCGAAGGCATATGGTCCATTTTAAGTGCCCGCCCACTGATTTTCCCCGAAGCGTTTGTGCACGCGCTGGCGAAGGATCTAGCAGGCGTTGAGCCGATTCGAGAGGCGAAGCTTCCCGTGGGATACTTAATGACGCACCCCACCCTCCCCGTGCACGTGCTTGTGCGCGAGCTCTTCCGGCTCGGCCTCGCGCACGGCGTGGATGGTGACGGTGTACTCGAGGGTCTTCCCCGCCCACTTGGGGTTGGCGTCGAGGGTCACGCGGTCGCCGTTGACGGCAGTGACGCGGTAGGAGAGGGGGTTTCCGGCTTCGTCCTCGGCGTAGAGCAGGGCGCCGGGCTGGGGGTCGAAGCCGGCGGGGAGTTCGGCGCGGCGCACCTCGAGGCACTTCGAGGCGTCGTACTCGCCGTAGCCCTGGGCGGGGGGCACGCTCACGACGAAGCTGCCCACCTCCCGGCCCCGCAGGGCGGCCTCGAGGCCCGCCAGGAGGCCGTGGGCGTGGCCGATGAGGACGGTCTGGGTCTCGCCCTCGTGGGTGCGGTCCTCGATCTCCCCGTCCACGCGGAGGACGTATTCGAACTTGACCACGGTTTTATCGGCTACCTTCATGGGCACCTCATCGTTGAGAATACATTATCATCTAATCCGGGAGCCGGTGGCCCCGAAAGGTAATCTACCCGAGGGTCGCTGCCGGGGCGAAGGCTAAGCTCTGGGAGAGGGCAGCTATGGTCAAGTTCAAAACCCGTGTTCCGGTCACCGTCATCGGCGGCTTTCTCGGCGCCGGCAAAACCACGCTGGTCAACCACCTCATCCACTCCGGGGTGCGGCGCTTCGGCGTGATCGTCAACGAGTTCGGCGAGACCGGCGTGGACGGGGCGCTCATCGAGAGCGTGGACTCCGACGGGATTGCCGAGCTCTCCAACGGCTGCTTGTGCTGCGTGGGGCGCGACGACCTGATGAGCTCGCTGTTCAAGATCGCGGCTAAGCCCAACCCACCCGAGCACATCCTCATCGAGCTCTCCGGCCTGGCCGACCCCGTTCCCGTAGCCCAGACCGTGCTCGATCCCTTCGCCCGCGCCAAGTTCGAGCTCGACGGCATCGTGGGGGTGGCCGACGCGCGCAACCTCGAGCGCACCCTGCGCGACGGTCCCGAGGGCGCCATCCAGCTCGCCTACGCCAACGCCGTGATCCTCAACAAGACCGACCTCGCCACGCCGGAGCAGCTCGAGGAAGCCCGAAAGGTCATCGCCCAGATCAACCCGCTGGCCGAGGTGCGCGAAAGCGCCCACGCCCGCGTCGAGCCCAACGGCCTGCTCGCGCTAAAGGCCTTCGATCCCGAGTGGAAGCCCAAAGGCCACCAGCACCTCCACACCCCCGACGTGGTCACCTTCACCCTGACCAGCACCAAAGCCCTCAAGCGCGAGCGGGTCAACGAGTTCATCGAAAACTACATCATCTCCCGCCCCGACCGCCTCTACCGGGCCAAGGGCTTTTTGAGCGTGCAGGGCTTCGAGGAGGAGGTGCTGTTCCAGGCGGTGCGGGAGATCTTCGGCATGGAGCTCACCGGCCGGCCCCGCAGCGGCAAATCGAGTCTGGTGGTGATCGGGCGGGGGCTCAACGAGGCGGAGTACCGCGAGGCTTTTGCGCGGCTGAGCTAAGTGCCCTTCGCCTGATTTTTGAGTCCCCCCACGATAGAATCCAATTCCAAATGCACCTCGAGGCCGCCCTCCCCTACCCCGAATTGGCCCTGGCTTTAGAAGCCGTGCTGCGCGAGCGCAAAGCCGGAAAGACCCAGGCTCCCGAGCGGCTGGTCATGCCCCTACCCGAGGGCGGCACCCTGCTGCTGATGCCCGCCAGCGACCAGGAGATCGCCATCACCAAGCTGGTGACGGTCCATCCCCAGCAGCGGCCCAGCGTGCGGGCGGAGTTGGTGGTGATGAACGCCCGCACCGGCGAGCGCCTGGCCCAGCTAGACGGCGCCCTGGTGACCGCCCGGCGCACCGCCGCGCTATCCCTGCTGGCTGCGCAAAAGCTGGCGCCCAAGCCCCCTGGGCCCGACGATAGGCTGCTGGTAATCGGCGCAGGGGTGCAGGGCCGCAGCCACCTCGAGGCCTTCCGGGCCGGGCTGGGTATCCGCAAGGTGGCGATCGCCTCACGCTCGGAGGATTCAGCCCGGCGCTTGCTCGAGCACGCCCTGAGCCTGGGCATGGAAGCCACCATCGCCCCTGAGGTGGCTCAGGCCGCCTCCGAGGCTCTTCTAATCGTCAGCGCCACCACCAGCCCCACCCCGGTGCTGGGCGAGGGGGTGCGAGAGGACGCCTTCATCGCGGCGGTAGGCGCTTACCGCTCCGACATGGCCGAGCTCTCTCCCATCCTCGTGCAGCGCTGCCGCATATTCGTGGATACGCTCGAGGGGGCCCGGGCCGAAGCCGGCGACCTGATCCAGGCCGGGGTGGATTGGAGCGAGGTCACGCCGCTCGAGGACGCCCTGGAACTGGCCCGCCCCCAGGGGCCGGTGCTGTTCAAAAGCGTGGGGCACGCGCTGTGGGACCTGGCCGCGGCGCGCTTGGCGGTGCAGTCGCTCAGTTGATGAGCTTGAAGCCCAGCTTGGGCGGGTCGGTAGGGTAGAGGGGCTCGAGGGCCACCACCGCCACCTTAGCCCCCCCACGCTTGCTGGCCAGCGAGGCGCTGAAGGCGGCGAGCTCGCCCAGGTCGAAAGCCCCCAGCGCCAGCTTCTCGGGGATCCAACCGGCGTTGGCGAGGCGTTCCTCGGCGTCCTGGCGGATGCGCTCGAGCCGCCGCTGCACGTCCTCAGGCTTGCTGGGCAGCACCAACACCCCCGTCGCCAACACCTCGCCCTTGGCGAAGAGTTGCTCGCGGGCGCGATATCCCAAGCGGATCTGCAACTTGCTGCTGTCGGGGTTGACCCCAACCGGGCGGGCCAAGAGCAGCCCCGGGCGCAGATTGGACCCCAGGTTGAGCTGCTGCACCACTTCAGCACCCCGCAACCCCAGCAGCCTCGCCCGCAGGTCCACCCGCCGGCGGATCTCATCGAGGGCCTGCTGCTCCTTGCCCGGAACCAAGGGCTGCTCGGCCAGCAATACCTGCTCGAGCAGCTTCTCCAGGCCCCCCTGCAGGATGCGGCTGCTGTTGCGCAGCTTGGCGTTTTCCTCCTCGACCTGGGTGAAGCGGGCCTTAGCCGTCAACAGCTCCTTCTGGGCCGCCGCCAGGCCCTCCTGAAGGCGATTGCGCTCCTCCATCAGCTCCTTGAGCGCTCCCTGGGCCTCCTGGCGCTGGGCGTTGAGCAGGGCGATATCTCCCTCCAAGCGCTTCTTTTCCTCGGAAAGCTGGCGGGCGCTCTGCTCGAGGGTACTCAGGCGGGCCTGGGCTGCCTTGGCAGCCTGTTGCAGGCTACTCAACCGCTCCTGGACCTGATCCACCTGCTCTCGCAGGCGGCGCTCGACGCCCTGGAGGGTAGCGCGCTCCCTCTCCAGGTGGGCAAGCTGGCCCTGCTGCTCGACAAGCCTGCGCTGCTGTTCACGAATGGCCTGCAGAAGCCGATCCCTGGTAGCCAGTAATTCGGCCTTTTCTTTCTGGACCAGCTCAAACTCCCCTTGCACCCTCCGCAGGCGGCTTTGGGTTTCCTCGAGCTCCTCGCGTGAGGCTGCCAGCAGCTTCTGCTGGTTGTCCAGCGTCTCGCGCAACTGGTTGACGTCGCGTCGCAGCTCGTTGGCTTCGCCCTGAAACCGGCTGGCCTGCTCGGTGGCCCGCCGGCGCTCCTCGTCGAGGCGCTGAAGGTCCTGGGCGTAGCGCTGTACCTCTCGGCGCAGCAGGTTGCGCTCCTGCCGCACGGTCTCGGCTTGCCAAATGGCCTCGCGCGCATCGCGGACCAGCAGGAAGAAGGCCGCAAAGGCGCTCAGCGAGATGAACACCCCCGTACCCACCGCGATCACGGTCCCAGTGGTGCGGGGCCGCATCCCCAAAAGCCGCCAGTGTCGCTTACCCACCCGCTTGGCGATCACGTCGCCCAGGTAGGCCACTACCCCCGACACCAGCACCAGCAGAATGAGCATCGATGCTAAAGTCATGCCGTACCGCCTAATACCAGCTCTGAATTTGCTTTCGCCTGTGGGAGGGAAGAGCGCAGTTCGGAGATATCAATTGTATCAGACGCCCCGGCTTCTCGAGGCCCCCTGAAGAGGGTTTCATAGCTCGTACTCGTCGCCCAGGTAGTGCAAGCGCACGCCCGAGTCGCGGGCGAAGTCTTCAGGGGAGCCGTGGAAGGTCATCTGGCCGTCGTACATCAAGTAGACCCGGTCGGTGATGGCCAGGGTTTCGCGCACGGAGTGGTCGGTGATGAAGATGCCCACCCCGCGCCGCTCGCGCAGCTCGGAGATCAGCTTCTGGATGTCGTGGACGTTCTTGGGATCGACACCGGTGAAGGGCTCGTCGAGCAGGATGAAGTCGGGGTTGGTGCACAGCGCGCGGGCGATCTCGAGCCGTCGTCGCTGCCCCCCCGAGAGCTTGTAGGCGTAGAGGTCCTTGAGCGCGGTGATGCCCAGCTCGTCGAGCAGGGCCATGGCCCGGTCCAGACGCTCGGCTTTGGAGATAGGCTGGAACTCCAGCACCGCCAGCAGGTTCTCCAGCACCGTCATGCGACGGAAGGCCGAGGGCTCCTGGGGCAGATACCCCACCCCCATGCGGGCCCGCTTGTACATGGGCAGCCGGGTGATGTCCCGCTCACCCAGGCGGATGCTGCCGCTATTGGGGCGGATAAACCCCACCACCATGTAAAACGTGGTGGTCTTGCCCGCCCCGTTAGGACCGAACAGGGCCACGATCTCTCCGCGGGCAAGCTGCAAATCCACCCCCCGCACCACCTCCCGGCGCCCGTAGCGCTTGACCAGGCCCTGGGCCACCAGCTGCCCGGGCTGGGTGGGCTTGGGGGGGTTGATGACCGCCGTTTCCATTGATTAAAGCCTATCACCCTGCCTTAGCACACCGTGAGAGGGGTGGCGCAGATAGTCGCCCGCTTACCGTATGATCTCATCCGTGTCCAAGCGCATCCGAGCCATCTGCTTTGACTTTGACGGGACTTTAGCGCAGTTTGAGGGGGACTTCGCTCGGCTCACCGCGCTCTGCTGCGACCAGCTGGGCATCGACCCTGGCGACCGGGCGTTCCTGGCGACCTATGAGCGTGAGATCCGGGCGGAAGGGCACGTCACTTTTGCCCTGGCGCTGCGACGGGCGCTCGAGACCCACGGCTACCCCGTGCCGGCGGGTCTCGAGGCCTTCGCCGCCGAGGTCACCGCACGCTACGCGGCGGAAGTGCGGCTGCTGCCGGGGGTTCGGGAATTGCTGGCCTACTTTGCCCCCCTGCCCAAGGCCATCATCACCAACGGCCCCGCCGACATGCAGTGGGCCGCCATCCGCAGCGTGGGCCTCGAGCGCGAGTTCGAAGCCATCGTGGTCTCCGGCGACCCCGATGTAGCGGTACGCAAACCCCACCCCCGCATCTTCCACCTCGCCTGCGAGCGGCTGGGCGTTCCCCCCCACGAGACCCTGATGATCGGCGATCACCTCGAGGCCGACATCCAGGGAGCCATCGCTGCGGGGCTCCAGGGCCTGCATCGCCCGAATTCGGCCTAAGCGCTTGGCGCCCCCTCGTCGATCAAACGACGATATACCTCGAGCGTGGCCCGCGCCGTCTTTTCCCAGGTGAACCTCCGGGCTCGCTCGAGACCCTTCTGCCTCAAGCTTTCCCTCAGCCCTGTATCCTCCCAGAGCCTTCGCAGCCCCTCGCGGAGGGCCTCTACCGAAGTCGGATCCACCAGCAGCGCCGCCTCGCCCACCACCTCGGGCAGCGAGCTGGTGCTGGAAGTGAGCACTGGAGTGCCGTGGGCCATGGCCTCGATGGCGGGGATGCCGAAGCCCTCGTAGAGCGAGGGAAAGGCCAGCGCCCGCGCTCCGTAGTACAAAGCGTGCAGATCATCGTCACAGACGTAGCCTAGGACGAGCACGTGGGTGAGGTCCTGCCGAAAGAGTTCGTGTGACTTCCACTGCTTAGCTCCCACGATCACCAGCCGCGCTTCAGGGATGTCCTGGCGCAGCAGCCGGAAGGCCCGCACCAGGCGCGGCAGGTTCTTGCGGGCCACCAGGTTGCCCACGTAGAGGAAATAGGGGGGTTCGATCCCCAGCCGCTCGAGCACCCCCTGCACCTCGGCCTCGCCCATGGGGGGCGGGGGGTTGACGCCGTTGTAGGTCACGTGCAGCTTGGCCCTGGGGATCCCGGCCAGGCGCTCGAGGTCGCCCGCCGCGTGATGGCTCACGGTGAGCACCGCATCGGCGCTGAAGCGGGTCCAGGGCACCAGGGTGCGGAAGATCAGCCGCGTGGCCAGGGGTTGCAGGTCGGGGGTGGCCAGAGGAACCGCGTCATGAATGGTGGTCACCCGCCGATATCCCGCAAAGGGCATCAGGAAGGGTGCGATGCCACAGGGGTCGTGTAGGATGTCGAGCCCCAGCCGCCGCGCCGCCTGGTGCAACACCAGGTTGCCCAGGCTCGCCGCAAGGGGCACCCTGGCCAGGCTGGGCACTGCATAGGTCTCGAACTCGCGGTACCAGCCCAGCTCGGAGTGGGGATAGGGGTTGAGCAGCACGACCTCGAGGCCGGGCTCGAGCTTCCTCAGGGCACGGGTGAGTTCGACCGTGTAACGCCCAATCCCGCTCAGCGAGCGGTCCATGCCGTAGGTGAAGAAGCCAACCCGCACCGCTTCTACCCGCGCAGCCCGCCGTTGGCCACGCGCTGGAGGTCCTTCTCGACCATCATGCGCACCAATCCCGCCAGGTCCACCTTGGGCTCCCAGCCCAGTTTGGCCCGGGCTTTGGCCGGGTTGCCCAGCAGCAGGTCTACCTCGGCAGGGCGGTAGTACTCGGGATTGACCCGCACGATGACCCGCCCCTTTTGGTCGAGGCCCACCTCACCCACCCCTTCCCCCTCCCAGCTGATCTCAAAGCCCGCGGCCCGGGCCGCGTGCTCGACAAAGGTGCGCACCTTGGTGGTGACCCCCGTGGCCAGCACGTAATCGTCGGCCTCAGGCTGCTGCAACATGCGCCACATGCCCTCGACGTAATCCCCGGCGAAGCCCCAGTCGCGCTGGGCGTCGAGGTTGCCTAGCTCGAGCACCTCCTGCTGGCCGTAGCGGATGCGCGCCAGCGAGCTGGTGATCTTGCGGGTCACGAACTCCTGCCCGCGCAGGGGGCTCTCGTGGTTGAAGAGGATGCCGCTGGAGGCGTGCATCCCGTAGGACTCGCGGTAGTTGACGGTGATCCAGTGCCCGTAGAGCTTGGCCACCCCGTAGGGGCTGCGCGGGTAGAAGGGGGTCCGCTCGGTCTGGGGCGTCTCCTGCGCCTTGCCGAACATCTCGGAGGTGGAGGCCTGGTAGAAGCGAATCTTGGGGTTGACCTCGCGGATGGACTCGAGAAGGCGCCCCACCCCCAGCGCGTCGACATCGGCGGTGTAGAGCGGCTGCTCGAAGGACAGCGCCACGAAGCTCTGGGCCGCCAGATTGTACAGCTCGTCAGGCTGCACCTTCTCCAGGGTGCGGCGGATGTTGGAGTACTCCAGCAGGTCGAAAGCCACCAGCCTCACGTCCCCGGCGATGCCCAGCTCCTCCAGCCGCCACAGGTTGACGCTGGCGCTGCGGCGGTAGGTGCCGTACACCTCGTAGCCCTTCTCCAGCAACAGCTTCGACAGATACGCCCCGTCCTGCCCGGTGATCCCCGTGATCAACGCTCGCTTTGCCATTCAAACACCCTCCAAAATCTCGTGCGCCGGGCTTCCGGCCTACCGCCAGCCAACCACACGCGCCGTTACCTAGCGGTTACATCAGGGCTGGGTCACCCAGCCCTCGCTGCACCCCTGCCCCAACAGCACCTCCCAGGTCTTGCGGGCGGTGGCCTCCCAGGTGAAGCGGGCCGCCTGGGCGTAGCCCTTCTCACGCAGGTGCTCCGCCAGGCCGGGCTCCTCGAGCACCCGCCGCACTGCGGCCGCGATGGCCTCGGGGTCGCGGGGGTCGACCAGCAGGGCGGCCTCCCCCGCCGCCTCCGGCAGCGAAGAGCAGTTCGAGGTTACTACGGGGGCCCCTGAGGCCATGGCCTCGAGCACCGGCAGCCCGAAGCCCTCCTCGAGCGAGGGGAACACGAAGGCGGCCGCGTTGCCGTAGAGGCTGGGCAGGTCCTCGGTGGCGACGTAGCCGACGTGCTTGACCCGCTCGTCCAGCCCCAGCCTTTGGCGCTCGCGCCCCAGCCACTCCAGGTGCTCGGGGGCCCAGGGGCCGAAGAAGCGCAGCTCGAGGCCGGGGTGGTGCGGCGCGAGGCGGGCGAAAGCCTGCAGCAGCCCGGCCTGGTTCTTGTTGGGGTTGAAGGCCCCGCCGTGCAGCAGGTAGCGCCCAGCCCCAGCGTAGCGCCCCTCTGCCACGCTCGGCTTGAAGCGCTGGTGGTTAACCGCCAGCGGCGTGACCGTGACGCGCTCGGGGGGGATGCTCAGGATCTGTACCGCGTCCTGCTTGGCGCTCGAGCTGATCGCCACGAGGTGGTCGGCCCGCTTGAGGCGGCGGGCGTAGGTGCGCCAGCGCGCGGCGCTGAAAGGATCGCCCAGGTCGCCCAGCTTGAAGGGCGTGAGGTCGTAGAGCGTGGCCACGGTGCGGCCAAAGGGGTTGAGCACCAGCCCGTTGAAGTCGGGGGCGAAGAAAACCCTGGGCCGCGTGCGCAGCAGCGCGTAGCGCAGGAAAAACTCGTTGTAAATCCAGTACGCCTGGGCCGGTTTGTGGGGGCGGGGTGCGGTAAGGAGGCGCTCTTTGGGCACGAAGTCGGGGAGGGCGCTCCCCCCTCCCCCCCAGCTCGAGGCCACATACAGGGGCCTCATCCCCTGCTCCTCGCTGGCCCTGAGCAGCTCGAGCAGGTAGTTGCCCACCCCGCGCACCCGGTGCTCCGATTGCAACGGCGTCGCGTCGATCAATACCATTCGCCGTCTCCTAAAGCTGCCAATGCCACCAATCGGATCGGCCAAACCCTCACCCATGTAGCCTACCCACTCACACGTGAAGCCCTCGTTAAAGTCCCGGGGAGCATAGGTGCTTTGCGTTTAGCGCTTGCGCCTCCGGCTCCCAGCGTTACACATTAGGGGCAGGCAAAACGTAGCGGTCACGTCGGGCTTCACGCGCTATTGGCTCGAGGCCAGCGGCATGATCACGAACAACCAAACGTTGGCCAGGCCGTGTGCGAGGCTGACACCCAGAATCGAGCGCGTGCGCCAAGCCAGCCAGCCCCAAACCCAGGCGACGATGGTCACGAAGAGCACGTCCCCTGCGGACTGCCAACCGAAGTGAAAGGCTCCGAAAATCAGCGCCACGAAGCTGATGCCTCCCAGCGGCCCCAGCACCGGTATGATCATGTGCTGCAGCAAGCCCCGGAACATCAGCTCCTCGCTGAAGCCGGTGAAGACCATCAGGATCACGATGGGCAACAGGATTTCTGGCCACTCGAGGCTCCCCACCAGGGCCTGCGGCTGGATGATGCGGTGCTCAATGATCCCCACCACCAGGCCGCTCAGGGCGATCAGAAGCTGCACCGGGAGGAAGCCCACCTGAAGCCCCACCTCCTGGCGGCGCAGGTTGAGGGTGCGAATGGTGATGAAGACCGCGATGATGAGCGGAAAGTTGACCAGCGGGAAGCGCCAGATAGCTTCGACGAAGCTCTGCGGCATCATCAGGTCCAGCACCCGCACCATGGGGGCCAGAGCCAGCACGCTCAGCATCCGGGCCGCCGGTCCGCTCAGGTAGGCGGCGTGAATCAGGGCACTCAAGACGATCAGGGTGTGCACCAACATCCCCGGCCCCCGATTGGCTCCGGCGGCCAGCCACTCCGCCAACACCAACCCCGCGAAATAGAGCCATGCCGGCCAGAATGGGCGTTTTAGGGCAACAGTCTCCACCAGCGCTACTCCTTCTAAGGTTGGGTACTGCCCACCAGATCTACCCGTAGGTAAAGCTGGCGGTAGGGCGTGGAATCTCCTGGGCGGTACAGCTCGAAATTCAGTTGGGTCCGGCCCGAACCCGCCGGAGCCTTCAGCCGAAGGGTACGCGCCCAGGTTCCCTCGTGGGCGATCACCGGAGTATGCAGCTCACCGATGGCGGGATCGAAGGGCACCCTAAGCCGGTATTCCATGCGCCTGCGCTCGAAATTGCGCAGCACCAGGGTCACGGTAAACGCTTCACCCGGGCGCAGCTGTCTGGCATAGTTCTCCAGCCCTCCCTGAGGGCCCAGCACGTAAAACTCGGTAAAGCGCTCGTTGGGCCGCGCCACCCAGTACACCACAAAAGCCATCAGGGCAAAGCTGACGACCCAGGCTACCTGAGTGGTGCTGGGCCGCAGCTCAGGGGTGAAGCGCTCCGGTAGGGGCACCCTCGAGCGCCGCCACAGGGCCATCCCCCCCAGCAGCACGGTGGCGATGGTCATGCCCACCGCTACCGAGGCCGATCTGATCATGAAGGGTGAGTAGTTGAGGATCACCCCCACCAACACGATCACCGGCACCGACAACCCCAGGCACAGGATCAGGCGATCGGCAAAGTCGAGGTCTGATCGCCTGGGAAAGAGCACTATCATCAGTGCATAACCCGGTAGGGCCAGCATGGCTAGAAAACCCAGCACCACCCGCAGTGGAGACTGCACATCGGGAAAAAGCACGACCCACGCACCCACCGTGACCGCCAAAACCATCACCAGCAGCAGGTCGCGGTTTTGTTGGTCAAGCTTCATAGCCTCCAGTGTAGTGGCTCCCCAGCGGTTTAGGGGGCCGCATGTACCCGTGCTTCATCCGATTTTTTCGCTGCACTACACAAAAAAGCGAACCTCAGGGTTCGCTTTGCATACAGGCAGTTCTTTAGGAGGAACTGATAAAGCGCGCCACCGCTATACCGAACAGGGCAAAAGCCAAGGGAACCAGGCCCACGTTGGTCAAACGGGCAAAGTTGCGGGCCCTGGGGCTCTCCGAAGCGGCAGCCAGCTCCTTGGAGACCATCAAAATAACCATCGCCACAACCACCAGTGCAGTCCAAACAAAAGCCACAGCGGTCGGGTCAGCGGTCACCGCAGTGGTTGTGGTGGTTGTGACAGTAGTAGCTACCACAATAGACCTCCGTCTGTACCCGACTCGAGTGTAGATTAGGCCCTGGGTAGTGTCAAGCGAGCGGGGCTCGTTAAGCCTCCGTTACCTGCTTCACGTTCCCAATCATGGCCAGACTCCGGGTAAAACGTCCTACCCGCAGGTTGACAGCCGGTGAGGCCCATGCTACTTTGGGGGACGCTTGGGCGATTAGCTCAGCGGGAGAGCACACGCTTCACACGCGTGGGGTCGTAGGTTCAAATCCTACATCGCCCACCACAATGGCGGCGGGAAAGGCCGGGATTGATCAGATCCCGGCCTTTCCCTTGACCTCTAATCCCCGCAGTCCTCAGCCGCGCACGGCTTCCAGGCTTCCATAGTGCGTCCACCAGGGCTTAGCGCCCTTGGCCAGTACCTCGTTGAGCATCTGGATGTTCCGGACCCCGCGGTCCGAGAGCCACTCCTCCAGCGCCTGGACGCCCTGGGTGGCATACACGGGGATGCCCTCCTGCCAGGTCGCGCGCCCGCACAGCACCCCGCTGAAAGGCACGTCGGCCTCGATGGCCAGCTCGAGCGACTCCCGGAACACCGCGTCGGATACGCCGGCGGAGAGGTAGATGAAGGGCTTCCCCGCGGCCTGGGCGGCGGCTTTGAGGTGCTGGATGGCTTCGGCGCGGGTGTACGCAGCCTCGCCCTTGAAGGCACTGGTTCCTTGGGTATAGGCGATGTTGAAAGGCAATTCGACCTTGAGCACGTCCACGCCGTAGCGGTCTTTGGAGAACTCCTCCATGTACTTGGCGACGTACTTAGGCTTGACCCGGGCGAACTCGAGGCTCTTCTCGTCACCAACGCTATCGTCGTAGGCGAGGGGCTCGAGGAAGAAGGGCACGTCCAGCGCCGCACACTCCGCGCCCACGCGCTCGATAAAGGCGTGTTTGACGGCGTTGATCCTGACCTCGTCGAAGGGGTTGTAATACAGCAGGATCTTGATAGCGTTGGCTCCGGCCTCCACCAGGCGGCGCACGCTCCACTCGGGCAGCAGGTCGGGCAGGCGGCCCTTGCTGCTGGTGTCGTAGCCGGATTTCTCATAAGCCAGCAGCACCCCGGTTCCGGGTGCCCTGACCTTCAGGGCCGGCAGGCCGAACTCGGGGTCCAGGAGGATGGCCGAGGCGTAGGGCGTGAGGATCTTGGTCACGGCCATCTTGAACTCGGTCAGTTCCGCCTCGCTCACGTCGCCACCCTTGGCTTTGGCAATGGCCTTGCGCAGGCTACCGCGCTGGTCCATTGCCGCAGCGGCGATGATGCCCTTTTCATCGGCGCAAGCCTGGATGCCCTCGTATTTGCCTTTGCCCATGCGCATTGCGCTCACCTCCACACAGCCAGTCTATTGCAAAAGCGCAAGCTCCTGGCCGGGCGGGCCTTCGACCCCAACTACCCTTTTCCCGCGGAGCGATTCGTTTCCAAATGAATGGTTTGGCTTGACAATAGTTCATTTTGAAAGTAACCTGGCGAGGTGCTGTCTTGGATGGTGCTCGTTCGAATATGGAAGCTCATGCGGGACCTGCGCGACGAAACCCTGCCGCAGCTCGAGCGCCTGGGGCTGGCCCCCAACGACCCCTGGCTGCTGGCAGGCATCGAGCACCACCACCATCCCACCGAGGTGGTGCGTCTGACGCAGTTGCCCGCGCCCACCGTCTCGCAGATGCTCAAGCGCCTGGAGGCCGAGGGCTTGCTGGTGCGCTCGCTCGACCCTTCCGACCTGCGACGCTATCGCTTCGAGTTGACCGCTCGAGGCCGGGAGGTATTGGAGGAAAGCCGCACCCTTCTGATGAGCGCTATGGAGCGCCGCCTCGAGCGCCTCAGCCCTCCCCAGCGCCAGCAATTTGCACAGCTTCTTGAAACCCTCACCCACCACACCGACCAATTCACGAAGGAGTGATCATGAGCGAAGCCGCCTCGACCCAAGCCCCTTCCCAGGGCGTCAGCCGGGAGAACCGCCTGACTTTCATCGGTATTCTGCTGGGCATGTTCCTGGCGGCGCTGGATCAGACCATCGTCTCGACCGCGCTGCCCAAGATCATCGCCGACCTCAACGGCACCGAACTCTATGCCTGGGTCACCACTTCCTACCTGCTGACCTCCACGGTGGCCGCCCCCATCTTTGGCCGCCTGACCGAGCTCTACAGCCGCAAAGCCATCCTGCTGATCGCGGTGCTGATCTTTCTAGGCGGCTCGGCGCTGTGCGGGCTTAGCCAGAACATGCCCGAACTCATCGTCTTCCGAGGCCTTCAGGGCATCGGTGGGGGGGCGCTGTTCGCCCTGGCCCTCACCACCATCGCCCTGCTGTTCCCCCCGCGCGAGCGTGGCCGGGTGGGCGGGCTCTTCGGGGCCATCTTCGGCTTCAGCAGCGCGGTGGGACCGTGGCTAGGTGGCCTGCTGACCGACCACCTCAGCTGGCACTGGGTGTTCTACATCAACATGCCCGTGGGCGCGGTGGCCTTGTGGTTCATCGTCCGCTTCATGCCCCGCCTACGACCAGAGCACCGCGAAAGCTTCGACTTCCTGGGAGCGGGATTGTTGGTGGTGTGGACCGTTCCGCTGATGCTGGCCTTCTCCTGGGGGGGCAGCACCTACGCCTGGGGCAGCCCGCGCATCCTCGGCCTGTTCGCCCTGAGCGCGGTGGGCCTGGTGTTGTGGGTCTGGTCGCAGACCCGCGCCAATCACCCGCTCTTCGACCTCACGGTCTTCCGCGTGCGCAGCTTCACCTTGGCCTCGGTGGCAGGCTTCTTCTACGGCCCGGCCTTCCTGGGCGCGGTGGCCTTCCTGCCGCTGTACCTTCAGGTGGTCAAGGGTGTCTCGGCTTCGGCCTCGGGCGTCACCGTGCTGCCGCTGACGCTGGGGGTGATCCTCGGCGCGGTGGGGAGCGGGGTCCTCTCGAGCCGCATCGGGCGCTTCAAGCCCATCCTGGTAGTGGGCACGCTGTGGCTGCTGGCGGTCTTCCTGGTGCTGCACTTCGTGATCAGCGTGGAGACCCCGCTGTGGCTGGCGGTGCTGTTCTTCCTGTTGCTGGGGTTGGGCCTGGGCCCCTCGCAATCGCAATTACAGATCGCGGCGCAGAACAACGTGCCGCTGCAGCGGCTGGGCTCGGCCACTGCGGCCATCCAGTTCATCCGCCAGATCGGCTCCACCATCGGCATCGCCGTGCTGGGAACCGTGCTGGCCAACACCCTCAACGCCGAAACCTGTAAGGTCTTCCCCGACAACGCCTCCTGCAAGCCCGGAGCTACGGTGCGGCGTAGCCAGGAGGGGGTCCAGGGGACCAACCTCGACGCGAGCTTCGCCCAGCTCGAGGCCCGCCTCGTCGCCGCGCTCAAGGGCGACCACCAGGCCTACATGGCCCTGATGAGCGACCCCAACCTCCCCGCCGAGCAGAAACAAAACCTCGTCGATGGCGGCATCCCCGCGCAGTTCGACGCGCTCGAGGCCAAGGTGATCGCCGCGGTCAAGGGTGACGTGACGGCTTACCGCCAGCTCGTGAGCGACCCCAAGGTACCCGAGCAGCTCAAGAGCCGACTGGTCGAGGGCGGGATTCCGGCCCAGGTCGAAACGCAGAACCGCCAACTCCTGGTCGCGCTGGAGAAAGCCCTTCGGGGCGATGAGCAAGCCAGGGCTGCCCTGCTGGCTAACCCCCAGCTCCCGGCCCAAGTCAAGGACCTGCTCAGCGGCCCCAGGCCCCCGACCCAGGCCGTAGCGGGCATCCTCGAGGGCGTGCGGCGGGGCCTCGAGGCCGCCAAGCCGCAGCTCATCGCCCAGGTCGAGGCTCAGGCCATCCCGCAGATCCAAGAAGGCCTGCGGCAGGCCGAGGCCAGGGCTCTGGAGGAAGTGCCCGCGAGCCTGGTGAAGAGCCTCGAGGCCACCAAGGAGAAGCTCAAAACAGCCCTCAACAACGGCATCACCCAAGCCGAGAAGAACATCTTCCTGTACGCGGCGGGCTTCGTGCTGATCTCGTTTTTGTTCATCGCCCTCTTGCCCAACGAGGAGCTCAGGGGCGGTGGAGGCTTTGGCGCGCGCGGGGCTCCGGCCACAGCACACTAGAGCGGTTCCCACGCATACCGCCTACAGCTGCTTCCTGCTGTAGGCGGTAATTTACGCTGCACGCGGTGCAGCGTAAATGCGGGAAAGCCGATAAACTGCCAAAGTAACAGCCACGTAACGGCCAATCCTCACAATGAGGTTGTGGGCAAAGCGCCTGGGCCAGCACGATGCGGGAATTGCGCTCAACGTCTCGCTAACGTCTGCCGGCAGACCCGAGCGCCCACCTTCCACTCTGCAAGGCAGTTTCACCGTGCCCTAGCCGCTTCGGATGAAGGCCAAACGCGGCACGAAGTTGGTATCCGCTCACGGCTCAAAGCCAAAGCTCAGAGCCGAGCAGGCATAATAACCCCGTGAAGCAACTGCTGACCCTGAGCCTGCTGGGCGGGCTGTTGCTGGGCTGCGCCCCGCGCACGAGTGCCGACCCCGAGTACCTCACCGCCTACGCCGCCGCCCCCCGCACCAACCTGGCCTGCGTGGGCGAGTCCAACCGCCCGGGGCCGGTGCTCGAGTACGGCCCCAACGTCTGCACCTTAGTGGTCTACCCCACCGCCGCGCGCGACGGCACCCGCGCCGAGTACACCATCACCCTCTTCTACCGCACCCCGGTGGGCAGCCTCCTCCAGCCGCGCTACGAAAACCGCACCCGGGTCATCACCGGCGACAGCCCGCTTTCCCCCGGCAACCCCGCCACCGCCACCTTTCCCGTCTACGTCCCCGACCGCAATTTCTTCCGCCAAGCCGGACGCATCCTCGAGAACGCCTTCAAGGTCGTGCTCTCGCTAGCCCCCGCCGCCCTGGGCAACTACCTGGGCGTTCCCCTCCCCGCCATCGGCATCGACAAGACCACCAGCGGGCTCTACAAGGCCATCGAAACCGCCATCCACGACCTGATCAACGCCAAAGACGAACCCTACGCGCTGGAAGTGAGCGCCCGCGTCTGCGGCCCCATCCTGTGCACGCCGACGCAGAGCAGGACGGTGGGTTTGCCTTAGGGTGGCCCACGCGGTGGCTCGCATGGTAGTCCCTACAGCCAAAAGCGCTCTGAGGGCTGAATCCGGCATCATTCGCCGACAGTGCTGCCCAGGCGGAGGTGGGGTGAGAGCAGGCGCACGGCTTCACGGGAGAGCTCCCACAAGCGCCGGTCCTCAGGATCGCGGGGCCGGAAAAGGCGCCCGGCGAGCTCGAGCTCGGCGATGATTCGTCCGGGGTTGGCGGCCATGATCAGCACGCGGTCGGCCAGGTAGACCGCCTCGAGGGGGTTGTGGGTCACCAGAAGCACCGTGCCCTGCTGCTCCTTCCACAACTCCAGCACCTCCTCGCGCATGCTCATGGCGGTGATCTCGTCGAGGGAGCTGAAGGGTTCGTCGAGCAGCATCACTTCGGGATCGAGGATAAGCGCCCGCGCCAGCGCCACGCGGTGCTGCATCCCCGTGGAGAGCTGATTGGGGTAATAGTCGTAGTAATCGGCCAGCCCCACCCGCCTGAGCCAGTTCTGCACCCGCGCCCCCACCTTAGGGGAGGGGTTGGCCTCGAGGGCGAAGTGGATATTCTGCCGCACCGTCATCCACGGCAGCAGGCGGGGCTCCTGAAACACGTAGCCGATGGTGGGTGGCACCGGGCCGAGCGAGTTGGTGAAGCTCACCTGACCGCCGTAATCGCGGTCGAGGCCGCTGAGGATGTTGAGCAGGGTGGTCTTGCCGCAGCCCGAAGGCCCCAAGATGGCCACGAACTCCCCGCCCTTGACCTCGAGGTTCACCCCCTCCAGCACTGTCTTTGGACCCCGGCTCGAGGAGAAGACCTTGCGCAGGCCCAAGCAGCGAATCCCCACCATCAGATCACCCGCTCCACAGGCCGCCGCCAGCGGAAAGCGCGCTCGCTCAAGGCCAGCATCGAGAGGTCGATGGCCGCCAGCACCAGGGTCATGGCCAGCCCATAGGCCAGGATGCCGCGCATCTCAAACATCTGGAAGTAGAAGTTGATCTGGTAGCCAACCCCGCTAGTGCGACCGATCAGCTCGGCAAACACCACCATCTTCCAGCTCAGCGAGAGCACCCCCCTGGCGGTGCCCAGCAGGTAGGGCGCCAGTTGGGGGAACACCACCTGGCGCCAAATCTGCCCCCTGGGTCTGCGCAGCGCTCGAGCCATCTCCACCAGCTTGACGTCTATGGAGCGGATGCCCTCGCGCATCTGCACGATCACCTGCGGCACCATGATGATCACCAGCGCTACGATGGCCGCCGTGTCGTTGAGCCCAATGAGCAGATAGCACACCACTAGCGGCAGTATGCGGGGGATGGCCAGCCCGGTAACCACCCAGGCTTCCAGCAGGCGGTCCAGGGTGCGCGAAAGCCCTACTGCCACCCCGACCAGGACGCCCAGAGCCATGGTGATCGCAAAGGAGAGCAGCACCCGCCACAGGGTAATCCCCACGTGGACCCACAACTGCCCGCGCTCGTGCTCACGGATGAGAAATTCCACCGTCTCCACCGGGCCGGGAACCACCGTACGCCCCAGCAGCCAGGACAGCCCCAACCACACCAGCACGATCGAAAGCAGTGAAAGCACCCGCAGGCCGAGGGAACGGGAAAAGTCCCCCTGCGAGCGGGTGGAGGTTTGGGCAGGGAGGGCTTCCATGCTACTCCTTCTGTCCTTTGAGTTTCGCGCTTCTTGCGGGTCTGCTCAGTGACATCGCTACCTTTTGCATCCCCCTACGCTCTTCACCCCCTCCTGCCCACTCGAGGACCCGAAGTAGCCGCACAGCCCCGCACACGCCGTACTCGAGCAGCCCAACCGCGCCGACCCTGACGCCCCAGTCCTATCGCCGGCTACGTGAAGATGGCCCTAGTCACCAAGGGGTTTGAATTGCGTGCTGTAGGCTCTGGCGTCGAAACGCGAGACCCCCACCACCTCCGCGCCGGCTACCTGCACCATGCGCTGCACCAAGTTGGTCAGTCCCACCACTACCCCCGCGTCCCAGCGCTTGGGAAGGCCAGATTCCCAGCGCTTGCGCACCGCCGGCATCAGGGAGCGGTCGGGCAGAGCGTAGAGGTTCTTGTCCAGGATCTCCTGCCAGAAGGCGTCGGTCTCCTTCATCCGCTGGTTGGCGAGCTGAACCGCCTTCAACAGGCGCTCGACGGTGTCGGTATCGACATCGTTACGAGCGATGATCAGCAGCAGCGGAAGGTCCTGCGGGGCCCCCAGCTCCTTGAGCATGTCCACCGCCGAGATCAGCTCCCGCGCCTCACCCGAAGCCACCTGTCGAGCCACGAAATGCCAGAAAGGCAGCGCCGCGTCGATCTCGCCCTTCCTCAGCAACTCCGACATCAGCGGGGGAGCCGCCGCTACCACCTTGCTGTCTTTCTGCGGGTCGAAGCCGTACTTGTAAACCGCCAGCGCCCGCAGGATGAGGAGGCTCTTGTCCCCTAGGCTCTGCGCGGCGATGGTCTTGCCCTTGAGGTCGGCGACGCTTTTGATGGAGCTGTCGGCCCGGACCACCACCCCGCCCGTCACCAGGCTGTAAGGATAGACCGCTCGAGCGGGAATCCCCTGCTGCTGGATACGAACGGCCTCGATGAAGTCATCCACCGTGACCTGGACCTCTCCAGCCCGTAGCGCGAGCTGGGTGGCTGCTTTGGTAGGGTAGGTCACCTCCTTGATCTGTATCCCCAGTTGCTTATCGATGCCAAAACGCTCAATCGCATAGATCACCCAGCTAAAAGTGCCTCCCGCCTGAAGCCCTACCCGGATGGTCTTCGGCTCCTGGGCCAAAGACAGGCCGCTTACCACCAAGGTAGCCAGCAGCGCCAATGCCCTCACGCCCACTCCCATGGCTCACCTCTTTCGTGCACTTGAGCTTTGCTTTTGTAGTATACCCCGCTCAAGCCAACTCGAATAACCCACCCGACTACGGCTAGCGGTTTTTCACCTCCCCAAGGCTGCTACCACGAAGCCCATCTCCTGGGAAATCTCACTCGCGGCATCGGCAGCCATGTGCCCGTAGATCTGCATGTGCTCATCGTCCATGCGAAAGGCCGGGCCTCCCACCGCGATCGACCCCACGACCCGGCCATTGGCCCCAAAAATCGGCGCGGAGACGGCGCAGGTTTCCTCGTCGTACTCCCGGTCGCTGATGGCGTAGCCGCGCTCGCGGGTGCGCTCGATCTCACGGCGCATCTGCTCGGGATCGGTGATGGTGCGCGGGGTGTGCTTGGGAAGGGTGGGCAGTTTTCCTAAGAAGGCCTGCTGGGACTTGGAATCCAGGTAGGCCAGTATGACCTTGGCCCCCGCCCCCGCGTGCAGCTCGAAGTGCTTGCCGACAATCGAGGACCAGCGAATGGCCTTCGTGCTCTCGATAAGGTCGATGCACACCGCCCGCTCCCCATCGTAGGCATAAAGCCCCACGGTCTCCCCGGTCTGCTCGAACAATCGGTACATGTAGCTTGCGGCGGCTCGAGGCAAGGAGAGCGCCGCCGTGCGATGGTTGCTCGCGGCCAGTGCGTTGACCAAGGAGGTCAGGGCCAGTTTGCCGTCGGGTTCGCTGCTCAAGAACCCGGCGTACTCGAGGGTTTTGACGACCCGGAAGACCTGGTTCTTGTCCATCTGGGTCAGCACGCTCAGTTCGTGCAGCGAGAAACGATGAGGGGCATGGGCAAAAGCCAGCAGGACCTGCAGCGTCTTATAGGCCGCTTGAATCACGTAGCGCTCCACGATGATTTGATTAGACCAAATCAACTTGATTCCGTCAAATGCGCCTCGCTGGGATGACGGCTTGATGGAATCAAATATATTTGATTCCATCAAATACTGGTCGCGCCCTGTCGTTTGGAGGGGAGGGCTCGAGGACGAAGGCCCCAGCTGAGCCGCAGGCGGAGGAATTTTCGCGGCACAGAGGCATTTGAGGCCAGCCTGACCGCGTGGGTTTCCGGGTGGCCCTCCCTCGGTTGAGGGTTGTGGCTCTTGCCCGCGAGTGGTGATGTGGCTTATCTTAATGGAAGCCAAAGTATAGGGTTGGGTATCAAGGGTACTGTTGCCAGCAGGTTTGGCAACGCGTTCCAAACTGCGAGGAGGCCAAGATGCGGATAGTGCTGTGGAGAAGGTGGCTTGCCGTGCTCGGTGTCGTCTGTATGGGTTTTCTTCCCGGCGCTGTGGCCTATGACCCGGAAGAACCCGATGTGCTGGTGGCGCAGAGCCCGGTTTACGGACAGTACCTCACCGATCTCAAGGGGCGTTCGCTGTACCTCTTCACCAGAGACAGCAAAGACACCGTTACCTGTTACGACGCGTGCGCCCAGAACTGGCCGCCCCTTCTCCTGGAGAAAAACAACAAACCCCTGGGCGACAAGGGGGTAGATGCAAAGCTGCTGGGCACGGCCAAACGCAATGATCGCAGCTCCTTGCAGATCACCTACAACGGCTGGCCGCTGTACTATTTCGCCCGCGATCAGAAGCCGGGAGACACCAACGGTCAGGGGGTGGGCGGGGTGTGGTTTTTGGTCTCGCCTAAAGGTGAAGCCATCAAGACCACGGCGACTCAACAACCGGGGGGAGCGGCGACCCAAACCGACGCGTTGCTGGCCCAGCTCAAGGCCGAGGGGCAGGCCATCTATGCCCGTATCTGCGTCGCCTGTCACGGCGCCGAAGGCCAGGGAGGAGTCGGTGTGCGGCTAGCGGGCAACTCCCAGCTGCGAAATGCACGTTATATAGCCGGTCTGATCATTGGCGGGGGCCAGCAGATGCCCGCCTTCGGCAGGCTGCTCTCCGACCGGGAGATCGCAGCGGTGGCCACGTATGTTCGGAATTCCTGGGGTAATCAGTTCGGCTTGATCACCGAGGAGGAAGTAAAGGCCACCAGGTAGCAGGCCCCGAGCACAGGCCTCAAAGGCAGGGAGCAGCGATTAAGGAATTACGGTTGCGCCTTTACGGCAATGGGGGTTGATGTGAGGAAAACCTCTGCGTGGATTAGCCTGAGTGGGTTTCTGCTGCTGCTTCTCCAAGCCATTGCCCAACAACCGGCAGCTCAGGCTGAGGACGTGGTCGTAAAGGTCGTTCACCATAAGATTGGCGACTACCTGGCCGATGCTAAGGGGCGCAGCCTCTACCTCTTCACCAGGGACACCAAAAACACCCCCACCTGTTACGGCGCATGCGCCCAGAACTGGCCGCCTTTGCTGGTCAAGGGCAAACCCGTAGCCGGCGAAGGCTTTGGTGTGATGGACGACTTCTACGATGGCCGTCTTCTGGGTACCGCACAGCGCACGGATGGCAGCACCCAGGTCACCTTTAACGGCTGGCCGCTGTACTACTTCTCAGGCGATAAAGACCCCGGAGACATGAAGGGCCAGGGAGTGAGCGGGGTGTGGTTCCTGATAACCCCTAGAGGCGAGCCCATCAAAGAAGGTGTGGCGGCCCAGCAACCCACAGGGGCCCAAACCGACGCGTTGCTGGCCCAGCTCAAGGCCGAGGGGCAGGCCATCTATGCCCGTATCTGCGTCGCCTGTCACGGCGCCGAAGGCCAGGGAGGAGTCGGTGTGCGGCTAGCGGGCAACTCCCAGCTAGGAAACGTTCGCAACGTGGTCGGCCAGATTGTCGGTGGAGGGCAGGAGATGCCCGCTTTTGGCAGGTTGCTCTCCGACCGGGAGATCGCAGCAGTGGCGACCTACATCCGAAATTCCTGGGGTAACCAATTTGGCGTGATCACTGAGGAGGAGGTGAAAGCAGCGAGGTAAAAAAACGAGCATGCTCGCATACTTTGGCCTCGGCACACACAAACACTAAGGGAGGTAAGTTGAATGCTTAAAAGTCGGCTTTTGATGAAGTTGGCCGTAATCCTGGCAGTAGTCCCGATCGGTGGAGTTCTGGCCAACCAGGAGCTGCAGTTCCTTCAGCAGGATGCCGCCCAGTGGGCCATGAGCAGCAAGACCTACAACGGTTGGCGCTACAGCCCCTTGAACCAGATCAACACCAACAACGTGCGCAACCTGCGGGTAGCCTGGAGCTTTGCCCTAGGCATCCAGGATGATGGGGTGGAGGGTGAGCCGTTGGTGGTCGGCAACACCATGTACATCGTCTCTCCCTGGCCCCACCAGGTCTACGCCCTGGATTTGACCCAGGACGGCACCATCAAGTGGATGTACGAACCCAAGGTGGACGAGAAGTACAAGGCGGTGACCTGCTGTGGGCTGATGGAGCGCGGCTGGGCCTATGCCGATGGCAAATTGATTTTCAACACCGTCGACGGCCAGACCATTGCCCTAGATGCTCAGACCGGCAAAGAGGTCTGGAAGACCCAAGTTGGCGAGCTCGCCAAGCAGGAAGCCATGACCGCCCCTCCACTGGTGGCCGGTAACAACGTAATTGTGGGCATGGCCGGGGGTGAGTTCGGCAACCGGGGCTGGGTTACGGCTTTGGACCTCAAGACCGGGCAGCGCAGGTGGCGGGCTTACAGCACCGGCCCCAACGAGGACATGCTGATCGGCTCTCGCTTCAAGCCCTTCTACGATCAGGACAAAGTGCCCAACCCTGGGGTCTCCACCTGGTTCGGTGACTCTTGGCAGCGCGGTACCGCCACCACCTGGGGCTACATGACCTACGACCCCGAGCTCAACCTGTTCTACTACGGCACCAGCAACGGCGGCCCCTGGAACCCCAAGTACCGCCGTGACCCCAACGACCCGAGCCCCACCAAGTGGCCCAACAAGTACGTGGCCTCGGTGCTGGCTCGAGACGCCACCACCGGGGAGCTGGTCTGGGCCTTCCAGTTCACCCCCCAGGAGCAGTGGGATTACGACGAAATCGCCGAGAACATCCTGGTAGACCTCAGGATTGGAGGCCAGGTGCGCAAGGCGCTGGTACACGTAGGACGCAACGGCTTCTTCTACGTTCTGGATCGGACCACCGGCGAACTCCTCTCGGCTACCCCCTACACCCTCGTCAACTGGGCCACCGGTTACGACCTCAAGACCGGTTTCCCCATCTACAACCCTGACAAGCTCCACAAGGAAGGACAGATCACCCGGGATATCTGCCCCAACCTGATCGGTGGCAAGAACTTCCAGCCAGCCTCCTACTCCCCTCGCACGGGCCTCTTCTACTTCACCGCCACGAACCTGTGCATGGATCAGGAGCTCCTGGACGTGGAGTACAAGCCTGGCGAGCGCTACGTAGGCATCCGCAGCACCCATAAGCCCAGCCCAGCGGGGAGCCACCGCTCTGAGCTGATCGCCTGGGATCCCATCAATGGGCGTCGGGCCTTCACCATCAAAGAGCCCTTCAACAACCGTTCGGGTACCATGGTCACCGCCGGCGACCTGGTCTTCTACGGTACCGTGGATGGCTGGTTCAAGGCGCTCAACGCCCGCACAGGCGAAGTGCTCTGGCAGTTCCGCACCGGGGCGGGCACCTTTGCCAACCCCATGACCTACCTGGGGCCCGATGGCAAGCAGTACGTGGCTCTGTTGGTGGGCGCCAAAGGCCAAGGGAACCGCCCGGTAGATCAGGACGACGTCTTCAACGGCCTGATTGGCAAGTACTCGAGGCGCGGCAACGTGCTGTTTGTCTTCAGCCTGCCGTGAGGGCCAGGAAGCAAGGGTGGGGTAGTACCTCACCCTTGCCTTTACCTACAAGGCGTAGAGGTGACCCTTTGAGAAGAAGGTGTGGGAGAGGCCACCACCGTGCGACATACTGGCTTCTGTCGTGGATTATCGGCCTGGCCTGCTTCTCGATGGGGAAAGCTCAGGACTGGGAGTTACGGGCGTGTGCCGATTCCAATGGCCTCCCCTATTCCAACCAGCAGCAGCAGGGCTTTGATAATCGCATTGCCGAGGTGCTGGCCCAGGACCTGGGGGCCAGGCTGAGCTATGAGTGGTGGCCCCAGGGGGCTAGCACGGTCCAGCTCAAGCTGCGTGAGGGAAGCTGTGATGTGGTGATGAGCGTGGGAGAGGGCTACCAGGGAGTGCTCTCCACAATCCCCTACTACCAAAGCAGCTTTGTGCTCGTATACCGGGAAGATAGCCCTTATCAAATCGAGACCCTCGACGACGAAGTGTTGCGCCAGCTCCGCATCGCCATCGAGACCGCCGGTATTCCACCGTTCCAGGCGCTGGCCAACCGGGGCCTGTCGGAGAAAGCAGCGATCCTCGAGGCCGTAGACCCCGACGACCGCACCCGCTCTCCCATCGTCGAAGCCGTGGCCAGGGGAGAGGTAGACGTGGCCATCCTGTGGGGACCAGTAGCCGGTTACTTCGCCCGGCGACAACCGGTGAAGCTCAGGGTAGTGCCCATCTCCCCGGAGTTTGAACCCCCGGCGCTTTCGATGGTCTACCCCGTGACCATCGGCGTCAGAGCGGGGGACGAAGCCTTGCGGGATCGCCTCAACCTCACCATAGCCCGCCGATGGGAGCAAATTCAAGGCATCCTGGAAGAATATGGCGTACCGCAGATTCCCCTGCCAAAGCCGCTGGCCCAGACCGAGGAGCCGGCCCAGGCTTCCAAAACCCTCCGTATTGGCCTGGTGGTCCCTACCCAAACCGGGAGCACTCCAGTCAGCTCCTCGATCTACGAGGACACTGGTGAGGCTGCGCGCCGGGGGGCCGTCCTGGCGGGGGATGAGCTGAATCAGCAAGCAGAGGGCGTGGGCATGCAGCTAAAGGTGCTCGTGGCAAGTGCCCCCAACGCCGAGGCCGCTTTTCGCGCCGCCGCGCGGCTGGTGGCAACTGAGGGCATCTCTGCCCTCATCGGCGGGGTAGGTCAGGGCCAAGCCGAGGCCCTGAGCCGGCTGGCCGAGCAGCGCCGGGTGCTCTTCTTCAACATCGGCTCGCCCGACGACCGGCTGCGCCAGGAGGCTTGCAGCCGCTACACCTTCCACATCGAAGCCAGCGCGGCCATGTACCTCGACGCCCTGGCCGCCTGGTTCATTCAGGCAGGTTT
Organism: Calidithermus timidus DSM 17022; assembly: GCF_000373205.1. Classification (NCBI taxonomy): domain Bacteria; kingdom Thermotogati; phylum Deinococcota; class Deinococci; order Thermales; family Thermaceae; genus Calidithermus; species Calidithermus timidus. The sequence continues at coordinate 103,374 of NZ_KB890700.1, read as the reverse complement.
TAGAAGCTGGTTTTTGATCTATGAGGAGGGCCCGGAAGGCCAGACCCTATACCAGAGGGCGCGGAAGTCCCTCCTGGAGCGGCACTTTGGCGCCAGGGAGGCGGGGCGGGCTTCGGTTTCGCCAAGCCGGCCCGACTTCCGCCCGGCCCTCGAGGCCATCCGGCGCGCCCAGCCCCAGGTGCTCCTCCTGCTGCTGGGTGCCGAGACGCAGCTAAGCTTCCTGGGCCAGTACGAGGCTGCGAGGCTTGGCGCCGCCGTGACCGGCTTCCCCCATCCCGAGACCCAGACCCGCGCCTTTTTCGCCGCCTCGCGCAGCAGGGCCAAAGCAGGCGCCGGGCACCGGGCGGTACTGTGGGAGGCTAAGCTGGACGCTTATGGAGCCCGCGAGCTCAACGCCCGCTTCCGGGAGCGCTTCAAGAAGCCCATGGATCCCTCGGCTTGGGCCAGCTACCAGTCGGTCAAGCTGCTCTTCGAGGCGGCGTCCTTCGGGGGAAGCCTCGAAGGCCCCAAGCTGGTGAGCTACCTGGAGAATCCCAGAACCGTCTTCGACGTGCACAAGGGCATTGGGGTCTCCTTCCGCCCCTGGGACCACCAGCTCAGGCAAAGCCTCTACCTCGTCAAGATCAGCCCCGAGGCCAAGGACGACTGGAACCTGGCCGGCCTGGTAGGTGAGTTGCCGGCCATCTACCGTCCCGGCACCGACCCCATCGAGCGGCTGGACCAGTTGGGCGACCTGCGGCGCGACTCGCGCTGCCGTTTTGAAGGAGGACGCTGATGCGACTACCCTTGCGCTTTCTGATCTTCGCCGGCTGCCTTGGCTGCGTGGCCCTCCTGCCGACTTCCCTCGTGCAGCAGCAGGCAGTCACCTACCGTGCCTACGTCTCCAACGAGTACGGGGCCAACGTCACCGTCATCGACGTGGCCACCGACGCCGTCATCGGCACCATCACCGTGGCGGGCCGACCCGGCGAGGTGCGCCCCCGCGGCATGGCGGTGAGTCCGGATGGGCGCACCATCTACGTGGCCCTGAGTGACTTCCAGCCTATCCTCGAGGTCCCCGAGGACAAGATCGTGGCCATCGACGTGGCCACCAACCGCATCAAGGCCGAGTACCGGGTTGGCTCCAACCCCGAGCGGCTGGCGCTCAACCCGGAGGGTAGCCAGCTTTGGGCCGCAAACGAGAACGCCGCGCGGGCCACGGGCTTCGACCTGGAGACCGGCAAGATCTTGGGTGAGTTCCAGACTGGAGTGGAGCCCGAGGGGGTGGCGGTGAGTCCGGATGGGCGCTTCGTCTACGTCACCGGCGAGACCAGCCACACCATCACGGTCATCGATGCCAAGGAGCTCAAGCTGGTCAGGCACTTCCTGGTGGGCAACCGCCCGCGCTTTGTGCTCTTCTCGCCGGACGGCTCTAAAGCCTACGTCTCCGCCGAGATCGCCGGCACAGTCTCGGTCATCGACGCCAGGGCGCATCGAGTCATCCAAACCATCTCACTGGGGCTCGACTCTCGTTTGGTGGAGATGGCCCTCTCCCCCGACGGCAAGCGTCTCTACGTGGCCGGGGGCGGGACCAGCGCAGTCTACGTCATCGACACCGAGAACAACCGGGTGGTGCGCACCATCCGCGAGCGCATGGGTCGCCGTCCCTGGGGGATCACCATCACCCCGGACGGAAAGAAGATCTACACCGCCAACGGCCTCTCCGACAGCGTCTCGGTCATCGACCCCGTCAGCCTGAGCGTGGTGAAGAGCATCCCTGCCGGGCGCGGGCCGCACTCGGTGGTCATCGGGGTGGTGCGGTGATGTGGGGTAGGGTTGTAGCGGGGGTCGTGGTGGGCCTGGCCTATGCCGCGCCGGTCTTCCTCGAGCGCGCGGAGGAGTTGCGCTTCTTGTGGGCCAGCGAAGTCCTGGGCATTCGGCTGCAAGCCCTGGCCCTGGAGCCAAACGAGGAGCAGGCCGAGAAGGCACTCCGCGGCGACCTTCCCCTCTTCGCCGGCAGCCTCGAGGCCCAGGATTCCGCCTTGCTGAGGGAACTGGAAGAGGCCCTGGAGGAACTCGAGGCGCAGGTAGAGGCCAAAGACAGCGCCAGGCTCGAGGCGACCTCCCGGCGAACCCAGGGGCTTCTGGAGCGGGCCCGGCAGCGGCTGGTGCCCGAGAGCGACCCCACCCTCCAGGCCGCTCTGATCGCCCAGCTGGTGCTGCTGGACGACGGGGTGGCCGAGAGCTACGAGGACGCGGCTCGAGGGGAGGAAGGGGCTTACCAGGTGGGCCGGGTTGCCCTGCAGCGGGTCAGGATGCTGTGGCAGGGCTTGAGGCCTGCGCTGGCTGGGCGAGCCGCGGAGGCAGCAGCCAGGGTGGAAGAGGGCCTCAATACCCTCGGACGGCTCTTCTCCTCCCCTACCCCTCCAGCCCGCTTCCAGGACCCAGAGGACGCCGAGCAAGCCGCGCTGGACATCACCTTCGCCCTGGCCGCGGCCACCGGGGCCGAGCTGCTGCCCCAGGAACTCCCGCCAGCGCTGGCCCTGGTCGAGCGCCAGGCCGATCAGGCCTGCCGGGCCTACCCGGAGGGCAAGCGGCGGCTGGCCCTGGAGGGTATCGCCGCGGCCCGCCTGTACTACCGGACCTACCTCGGCGATACCCTCCAGACCCTGTCCCCCGGGCTCAACGAGCGGCTAAACCCTCTCCTGGAGGGGCTTTCCGAGGCAATCCAGGCAAGGGAGAGCGCCAAGGTAGGCGCGGACTGTAAAACGCTCGCAGACGTCCTGACCCAGGCCAGGGATACACTAAGGTAAGCATGCTCGCTGTCGAATGCCATGAGCTGGGACGCCGCTTTGGCGCAGTGGTGGCGGTGGGGGGGCTGAGCTTCGGCGTGGCCGAGGGGGAGCTCTTCGCCTTCTTGGGCCCCAACGGGGCGGGCAAGACCACCACGCTCCACATGCTCATCACCATGCTCGAGCCCACCTCGGGCTGGGCCAAGGTGGTGGGGTTTGACGTGGTGCGCCAGGCCCCCGCGGTGCGGGAGAGCATCGGGGTGGTCTTCCAGGAGCCCGCACTCGACGAGCGCCTTAGCGCACGGGAGAACCTCGAGGTCCATGGGGTGCTCTACGGCCTCCGGGGCCCCGGGCTGAAGGAGGCCATCGCCCAGGCGTTGGAGTGGGCCAGCCTGGCCGAGGTGGCTCGCCGCCCGGTGCGCACCTTCTCCGGAGGGATGAAGCGGCGCCTCGAGTTGGCCCGGGCCCTCATGCACACACCGAAGGTCCTCTTCCTCGACGAACCCACCCTCGGGCTCGACCCCCAGGGCCGCCGGCACCTGTGGGAGCGCATCGCCACCCTGCGGGGGCAGGGCCTGACGGTGTTCATGACCACCCACTACCTGCAAGAAGCCGAGGCCTGCGACCGGGTGGGGATCATCGACCAGGGCCACCTGATCGCCCTGGACACCCCCGCCGCGCTCAAGCTGAAGGTGCTGGGCAAGGCCGAGGGCAGCCTCGAGGACGTGTTCCTCGAGCTCACCGGCCGCAAGCTGCGCGACGAAGAGGCGAGGCCCAGAGATCGCCTGCTGGGCTTCGCCCGCAGGGGAGGGGAGCACACCCGATGAAGGCCCTCACCTCCCCCACCCGTACCTTCCCCCTCGAGCCGGCCGTGGTATGGGTGATGTGGCGGCGCGAGTTGCTGCGCTACGCCCGCGACCGCTCGCAGGTCTTCGGCGGCTTCTCCCGCACGGTGTTGTGGCTAATCATCCTGGGCTTCGGCCTGGGGGCCTCTTTCCGCGACATCGAGGGCTACACCTACGCCCAGTACATCTTCCCCGGCGTCATCACCCTCAATATCCTCTTCGCCGCGCTGCAATCGGCGGTGGCGCTGGTATGGGACCGCGAGGTAGGGCTCCTACGCGAGGTACTGGTCTCCCCCGCCCCCATGCTCTCGGTGGCGCTGGGCAAGCTGTTGGGGGGGGCCAGCGTCGCGGTGGTCCAGGGCTCCATCCCCCTGCTCTTCGCTCCCCTCATCGGGGTCAGCTTCAGCCTTGGCAGCCTGCTGCTGGCCTGGGGGGTGATGGCCCTGCTGGGCCTCAGTGTCACCGGCTTCGGGGTGGTCCTGGCCTCGCGCATGGCAACCTTCGAGGGCTTCGGCAGCATCTCCAACGGCGTGATCCAACCGCTGTACTTCCTGTCGGGCTCGATCTTCCCTCTCAAGGGCATCATCGGGGGGGTGGGCTTCTTGGACCTCCCCGACACCCTGCGCCAGGAGCTGGAGCGGCTGGGCATCCACACCATCGGCGGGGGCTGGGTGGTGCAGCTTCCGGTGTGGTTGCAGGTGCTGGTCTATGCCAACCCGGTGACCTACTTCCTGGACCTGCTGCGCGCGGTGAGCCTGCGCTACCAGCAGTTGCCCATGGCCGCCGACCTGGCCGTGGTGGTCGTCGTCCCCCTGCTGACTACCCTGCTGGCCACGCTGGCCATGAGCCGGATGCACCGGCGGTAACGCTCAGCTCAGGAGCCTGAATGGTGGAGCCGCCACTTTGGCTATATGCGCTGCGCTTTCGAGCGATCCCTCCCCGGCATGGCTCGCCTCGAGCCGAAGGCGCGTGAAATCGGTATGATGGGCGGCTAGGGGTTGTGCATGATCGTCGTCAAGGTGGGAGGTTCAGAAGGCATCGACTACGCAGCGGTCGCCAAGGACGCGGCGGCGCTGTGGAAATCGGGTCAGAAGCTCATCCTCGTGCACGGAGGTAGCAGCGAGACCAACAAGATCGCCGAGGCTTTGGGCCACCCGCCGCAGTTCCTGACCCACCCCGGCGGTATGACCAGCCGCCTCACCGACCGGCGCACGCTCGAGATCTTCGAGATGGTCTACTGTGGCCTGGTGAACAAGCGCATCGTCGAGCTGTTGCAGCGCGAAGGGGTCAATGCGGTGGGCCTCTCCGGGCTGGACGGACGCATCTTCGAGGGCAGGCGCAAGGAGGCGGTGAAGTACGTGGAGAACGGCAAGATCAAGATTCACCGCGGGGACTTCACCGGTTCGGTCGAACGGGTCAACACCGCCTTGCTCACGCTGCTGCTCGAGGCGGGCTACCTACCCGTGCTCACCCCTCCCGCCGTGAGCTACGAGGGCGAGGCCATCAACACCGACGGCGACACCGCGGCCTCGATGCTGGCGACGAGCCTCAAGGCCGAGGCGCTGCTGCTTTTGTCCAACGTCCCCGGCCTGCTCGCCAACTTCCCCGACGAGTCCAGCCTGATCCGCGAGATCCCGGCGGCAAAGGTCGATGATCCGGCGTATATGGCCGTGGCGCAGGGGCGCATGAAGAAGAAGGTGCTGGGCGCGGTGGAGGCGGTGCAGGGCGGGGTGGGCCGGGTGATCTTCGGGGATGCGAGGGTCGAGCAGCCCATCCAAAAGGCCCTAGCGGGGGCAGGTACAGTAGTGCGCTGAGCTTCTTCCCGTCCGTGCGGGTCCGCGTTCTGTGCGACAGTTGTAGAAAGGTTTCCATGAGAAGTCTTAGGGGTAGAATGCAGGGGCTATGACGCGGTTCGTGTTGGTCCTGCACTCCCACCTCCCGTATGTGCGCGCCCACGGGATGTGGCCTTTTGGCGAGGAGACCCTTTACGAAGCCATCGCCGAGGTGTACCTGCCGCTGGCCCGCTTGTTGGAGCGCCTCGAGGCCGACCGCGTTCCGGCCCCCATGACCATCGGCATCACCCCCATCCTCACCGAGCAACTCACCGACGCCAGGGTCAAGGAGGGCTTCCTCAAATACTGCGAAGACCGGCTGATACGGGCCGAGGACGACCTGGCGCGCTACCAGGCCACCGAGCTCGCGGCCTCGGCGGCCCATCAGCTAAGCCACTGGCAGGAGACCGCTAGCCACTACCAGCGCCTCGGCGGCGACGTGGTGGGCTTCTTCGCCAGGGCCCAGGAGAAGGGGCAGATCGAGGTCATCACCTCCTCGGCCACCCACGGCTACTCACCGCTGCTGGGCTCGGATACCGCGCTGTGGGGCCAGATCAAGACCGGCACCGATGCCTACCGCCGTCATTACCGCCGCGAAGCCACCGGCTATTGGATGCCCGAGATGGCCTACCGCCCCAGAGGCTACTGGGAACCCCCGGTGGATGGGGCCACGCCGGGAATGCGGGCCGGGGTGGACGAATTGCTGTATAAAGCCGGCATTCGCTACACCTTTGTAGACGCGCATCTGGTGCAGGGCGGCCAGAGCCTTCCGCCCCAGCTTGGCCCTTATGGCCAGGTGGAATCTCTCCAGCTCGCCGAGTCGGGCGAGGCGGTCTACCAGGTGCACGAACTCGAGTCGGGCCTGCGGGTGATGGCCCGCAACCAGGAGACCGCGCTGCAGGTTTGGAGCGCCGACTACGGCTACCCCGGCGACGGGGCCTACCGCGAATTCCACCGCAAGGACCCCGTCTCGGGCCTGCGCCACCACCGCGTCACCCACCGCAAGGCTGGTTTGGGGGACAAGCAGCCTTACTATCCCGAAGAAGCCTTCAACCGCGCCAAGGAGCATGCCCGCCACTTCGTGGGCGTGGTGGAAGGGTTGGCCCAGAAGCACCCCGACGGGGTGATCTGCGCGGCCTACGACACCGAGCTGTTTGGGCACTGGTGGTACGAGGGTCCGGCCTGGCTCGAGGCGGTGTTCCGCGAGCTGGCCCAGTCCAAATCCGTCAAGGCCATGACCGCCCGCGAGGCCGTGCGCGGCAAGACGGTGCGCACGGCGCTGCCCGAGGGAAGCTGGGGGCGAGGCGGCCACCACGACGTGTGGCTCAACCGCGAGACCCTCGACTTCTGGCGGCTGGTCTACCGCGCCGAGGGCCAGATGATCGCCGCCGCGCAGCGCTTTGGCCGCGACCACAACGGCAAGCGTCGCGCCCTGCGCCAGCTCATGCGCGAGCTGCTGCTGCTGGAGTCCTCCGACTGGCCCTTCCTCATCGACACCGGCCAGGCGGTGGAATACGCCCGCGAGCGCTACGAGGACCACGCCGCCCGCTTCGCCGAGATCTACCAGATGCTCAGCGACGACCGCATCGACCTGGGCCGCCTGAGCGAGCTCGAGGCCCTCGACAACCCCTTCCCCGAGGCTGACCCCAGCCTCTACGCCACCGGCGAGCCGCAGGTGAGCGCGAAGAACCTGGTGGCTGAGCTGCTCGAGGCCACCCGCCCTGCCCGCATGGCCCGCCGCGACGCCCACAAGGCCGCCTACGGCAAGCTGCCCGACTACCAGAGCCTGCGCGCGAGCACCAAGGAGGAAGAGCCCCCGCCCGTGGTCTATGAAGCCGAGGGACCCGAGGGCGGCTCGGATGAAAAAAAAATGACCCAGCCGGCTGAGGCCGCTTCACCCTCCCCGAGCAGCGGGGCCAAGCCCGTTACCACGGCGGCCAGCAAGCCCAAGGCCAAGGCCCCGGCGAACAGGACCAAAACGGCCGGCCCCGAAGCCAGAGCGCGTGACCCCCTCGTCGAGATCAAGGGCATCGGCCCGACTTACCAGAAGCGCCTTTATGAAGCGGGCGTGTACACCTTTGCCCAGCTCGCCAAGCTCAAGCCCGCCAGGCTGCTGGAAATCGTGCGGGCTCGAGTCAGGGTGGATGTGGAGAGCTGGATCGCCGAAGCCAAGGTGTTGGCCAGGAAAAAGAAATAGGACAACCCGACGCTCGTGCAGGGGCGAACACAGGGTTCGCCCCTTTCTATGCCTGGCGTTTGAGGCTTGGCTACGAACTACCCACCTTCGACCGCCGACGCCGCCTTATAGCGCTCGATGCAGGCCCTGACCTCGGCGATGGCCCGCTCGCGACCCTCCCAGCCCGTCACCTTGACCCACTTGCCCTTGTGGGCCTCGAGGGCCTTGTAGGTCTCGAAGAAGTTCTGGATTTCGGCCTTGGTGGCCTCGGGCACGTCGGAGAGGTCTTTGATGTGGTCCCAGCGGGGGTCCTCGGCGACCACGCCCAGGATTTTAGCGTCCCCGCCCTTTTCGTCTTGCATGTCCACCATGCCGATGATGCGCACGTCCACCACCACGCCAGGGAGCAGCGGGTGGGTGGCGAGGATGACGCCATCGAGGGGATCGCCGTCTTCGGCCAGGGTGGAGGGGATGAAGCCGTAGTCGCCGGGGTAGAACTGCGCGGTGGGCAGCACACGGTCGAGTTTGATTGCTCCGAGTTCGGGATCGTACTCGTACTTGTTGGTCGAGCCGCGGGGGATCTCGATGACCATGTGCACGATTTCAGGGGCCTTCTTGCCAACGGGCAATTCCTTGAGGTTCATAGCGAGGCCATTCTATCAGCCGCCTCGGGAAGTTTCCCGTGAGGGCCCCAGATGAAGGGCGCTTCGCAGTGGGGATATCCGCGAACCACCAGCCCTCGAGCTTCCCGGTTCATCGGCCGTCGGCTATCGACATCGAGATGAACTTGGCCTCGAGGTACTCCTCCAGCCCCCACCAGCCCCCCTCGCGGCCCAGGCCGGAGTTCTTCATACCGCCGAAGGGAGCCTGGGGAGCCATGGCGGTGGGGATGGGGTCATTGATGCCGACGATGCCGTAGTGCAGGCCCTCGGCGACGCGCCAGGCGCGGGAGAGGTCGTTGGTCCAGGCGTAGGCGGCAAGGCCGTAGGGGGTGTCGTTGGCCAGGCGCAGGGCTTCCTCCTCGGTGGTGAAGGGGATGACGGGGGCCACGGGGCCGAAGGTCTCCTCGGTCATGATCTTCATGCCGGGGCGCACGCCGCTGAGGACGGTGGGCTCGAAGTAGAGGCCTTCGCGCACCTTGCCCCCCACCACGGCCTTCGCGCCCTTGGCGAGCGCGTCCTCGATGTGTTCCTTCACCTTGGCGAGGCCCTGGGCGTCCACCACCGGCCCCACCTGGGTCTCGGGGAGCAGGGGGTCGCCCAGGCGCAAGGCAGCGGTGGCGGCGGCGAAAGCCTGGGTGAAGGGCTCCAGGACGCTCTGCTGCACGAAGACCCGGTTGGTGCAGATGCAGGTCTGGCCGGCGTTGCGGAACTTGGAGAGCACCACGTCGCGGGCGGCTTTGTCGAGGTCGGCGTCCTCGAAGACCAGGAAGGGGGCGTGGCCGCCGAGCTCGAGCGAGACGCGCTTGAGGGTCTTGGCGGCCTGGGCGTAGAGGAGGCGCCCGACCTCGGTGGAGCCGGTGAAGGTGAGCTTGCGCACGCGCTCGTCTTCGAAGAAGGGCTGGCTGAAGGCCACGGGGTCGGAGGTGGGCAGCACCTGCAGCGTGCCCTTGGGGCCGCCGGCCTCCTCCCACAGCCGCGCCAGGTACAGAGCGCTCATGGGGCTCTGCTCGGCGGGCTTGATGACGATGGCGCAGCCCGCCGCCAGCGCGGGGGCGGCCTTGCGGGTGATCATGCCGGTGGGGAAGTTCCAGGGGGTCACGGCGTAGACCACGCCCACCGGTTCGTAGGACACCAGCCCCCGCTTGTGGTCGAAGCGCGAGAGCACCCGCTCGCCGTGCAGCCGCACGGCCTCCTGGGCGTACCACTTGACGAAGCTCGCCGAGTACCTCACCTCCCCGCGCGATTCGGTGATGGGCTTGCCCATCTCGAGGCTCATCAGGCGGCCCAGCTCGGCCTCGTGGGCTAAGAGCAGCTCGTTCCAGCGCTCGAGGATCTCGGCGCGGGTATAGGGGTTGGTGCGCTTCCAACCCTCGAAGGCCTCGAGCGCGGCCTCGATGGCCCGCCGGGCCTCGGCGGGGCCGCAGTCGGCCACCTCGCCCACTATGTGCCCGTCGCCGGGGTGGGTGACGCTGAAGGTCTTGCCGGTGCTCTGCCAGCCGTCTGCGAAGTAGGCCTGGTTGGGGAGTTCCTTGATCATAGAAGGTCCTTTCTGGGGGAAGTCGATGGTCAATAGCCGATAGCCTCGTGGCCTGTGGTGAAGGGGGTGTCTTGCGTACGCCCCACGACCTCACCTGACGCCAAACTCCGGGCTGAAATCCTTGCTGGTCCAGGTGGAGCGCAGCTCGAGGCTGCCCAGCGCCTCGGGCGGCGCGGTGCGGGGGTCGCGGCCCAGCACCACGAAGTCGGCCCAGTGGCCGGGCTCGAGGCGGCCCCGGTTGCCCTCGTCGCCCTGGGCGAGGGCGCCGCCCACGGTGTAGGCCCATAGTGCGGTCTCCAGGCTCACGCCGTTGCCTTCGCACATCGGCTCGGCCACGGCGGCCTGCAGGCCAGCGAGGGGGGAAACCCGGCTCACCACCGGCCCGTCGGAGGAAAAAGCCACGGTGAGGCCGGCGGCGAACATGGCCCGCAGGTTGTAGCAGCGGCAGAGCATGGCCTCGGGGAGGTACTTGAGAAAGTTGCCGCGCAGCTCGTGGAGGAACACCGGCTGGGGCACGGCGATCACGCCGAGCCGCCGGGCGCGCTCGAGGTGTTCCTCCCCCGCCAGCCCAAAGTGCTCAATGCGGTGGCGGGTGGCAGCGCCGGGGGCCGCCTGGTACAGCCGCTCGTACACGCCCAGCACTTGGTTCAAGGCCCGGTCCCCGATGGCGTGGGTGCCGATGCGGAAGCCATGGCGGTGGGCCTCGAGCGCCAGCGCGTAGAGTTCTTCGCTTTCGAAGCGGAGTACGCCTTGGCTCGGTCCGTCAGTGTTGCGATAGGGAAGGCTCAGCGCGGCGGTGGCCCCGGAGAGCCCCCCATCGGCGAAGAACTTCACCGAGTCGCAGCGCAGGAAGTCGGAGCGGTGCTTTTCGGGCAGGGGGAAGGTCTCGCTGCCCCCATCCGGGCGGCGGATGTAGAGCAGGTTGACCCGGATGGGCAGCTTTCCGGCGGCGTCCAGGGCACAGTAGGCCGCGTAGAGCGGCGGGTCCACGGCGGGGTCGGTGGCGCTGGTGATGCCCAGCGACTTCAGGTACTCCAGCCCCGCCAGCACCCAGCGCTCGTAGTCGGCCTGGGTGGGCGCGGGCATGGCGCCGAAGACCAGCCCGTAGGCCGTCTCGTAGAGGATGCCGCGCCCAAAATCGATCTGCCCGCCCGGCACGCGGGTCTCGGGCGTGACCCCCGCCGCCTGCAGGGCCGGGGTGTTCACCGCGTGGATGTGGGCGCAGGTGCGCGTCAGCAGCACCGGGTTGCGCGGGGCGATGGCGTCGAGGGCCGAGCGCTCGGGCCAGCCGCCCATGCGGGCCTCGTTCCAGCCGCGCCCCCAAAGCCACTGGCCGGGTTGCAGGGTCTGGGCACGTTCCCTCACCGCGGCGTAAAAGGCGTCGAGGCTCTCCACGCCGCGCAGGTCGAGCAGCGTGGTGCGCAGTTGCCCCACCTTCCACACGTGCACGTGCGCGTCGTTGAAGCCGGGCAGCAGCGTCTGGCCCTCGAGGTCCACGCGCCGCGTGGCCGGGGAGAGAAGGGGCTCGAGCTCGCTCATCCGCCCGGCCGCCAGGACGCGCCCCCCGCGCAGCGCGACGGCCTCGAGCGCCTCGAGCCCGCCGGGCGCGGGAGCGGGGTTGAGAATGGTGCCCCTGTAGATCAGGGTGTCGGCTTTCATGGGTGGCCTCCCGGCGTCAAAACCCCACCTCCGGGTTCCGCCACACGATGAACACCCCGTAGTTCGCGCAGCTGGCGTCCTCGAGGTAATCCGGGATGATGCCCCACACCGCGTAGCCCCGCCGGAGCTGGATCGAGAGCACCGGGTCGAAGAGTTCGCCCCGCACCACGCGCTGCACGTACTGCTCGATGGGCATTTGGTCGCGGTGGGCCCCGTAGCCCTTGGGCATGGCCCCAGCCACGTGGCCCTTGAGCCCCAGGCGGCGGATGAGTTGGTGGCGGGCGGTGTAGAGCAGCGTGGAGAGGCCGTGGCCCCGGAACTCAGGGTGAACGCCGATGTCGGCGCCGTAGAGCCAGTCGCCGTCCGGGTCGTGGGTGGTGAGGTAGTTGCCGCCCACGGCCTCGAGGTACTTGTGCGCGAAGTGGGCGAAGTCCACCTTGGCACGCAGGTCGGTGGAGCAGGCCACCACCCGCCCCGTGGCCACCTCGAGCACCGCGTGCTGCCCCTGGGGGAAGACGCGCATCTGCGAGAGGTAGTGCTCGGCCCGCATGCGCTCGTGGGGGGCGAGGTCGGGGAAGGAGGCGGCCTGGATGGCCTCGAGGTGGGGGGCCATCCAGGGCTCGCTGTGCACCACGGCGAAGCGGCCGTCGGGGCTGGTGAGGATGGGGTTCGTCATCGGGGTTCAGCGCGACTTGACCTGGGTCCAGGCCTCGTCGAAGAGGCGGGAGTTCTTCTCGGCGTCGAGGATGTACTCCAGCACCTTGAGCTGGGCCTCGCTGGGCCAGATGGCGGGGTTCTTGAGGGTGCTCGGCTTGAGGAGCTTCTTGGCCGGGGCGTTGGGCGTGGCGGATTGTTGATATTCGGCCAGCCGCGCCCCGATCTTGGGCTCGAGGATGAAGTTGATGAAGCGGTGCGCGGCGTCGGGGTTGGGGGCCTTGGCGGGGATGGCCATGCTGTCGATGAACAGCGTGCTGCCCTCCTTAGGGATGGTGAAGCCGTACTTGGGGTTGCCCGCCGCCGTGCGCAAAGCGTCTTGGTTGTAGACCACCGCCGCCACCGCCTGCCCGGCCAAGAGCGCCTTGGTGGCCGAGACCCCGCCCTGGAAGCCCAGGCTGTTCTTCGACTTCTTGGCCTGCAAGAGCACGTCGATGGCCTTCTTCATGGCCGCGGGGTCGGCGGAGTTGACCGATTGCCCCACGTAGCGCAGGGCGATGCCCAGCATCTCGCGCTGCGAGTCCATAAGCACGAAGCGCCCCTTCTGCTGGGCGGGGTCGAAGATCACACTCCAGGAGGTGGGCGGGGTTTTGAACACGTCGGTGCGGTACATCAGGCCCACGGTGCCCCACAAGTAGCCCACGGTGTACCGGTTGCCGGGGTCGAAGGGCGGGTTGGCGAACTTGGGGTCGAGGTTCTTGAGGTTGGGCAGCTTGCCCTTGTCCAGCGGTTGCAGCAACTGGAGCTGGATCATGCTGGGGATGATGAAGTCGCTGGGGATCACCAGGTCGTACTGCCCTAGCCCGCCCGCTTGCAGCTTGGCGACCATCTCTTCGTTGGACTCGTAGTAGCTGAGGTTGACCTTGATCCCGCTCTGCTGCTCGAAGTCGCTGACGATGGTGGGGTCGATGTACTCGGTCCAGGTGTAGATGCGCAGCTCTTTGGATTGAGCCAGCGCGAGCCCGAGCGCACTGATAAGGGCCAGAAGGTGCTTCATGGGGGTCCTCCTTCGGTGAGCGTCGTACGCAATACGCCAGAAACCACGACCCACCGGTGTCTTGCCTACGGCAGTTTTTGGCTACCGACCATCGACCATTTCATCGGCTTCCTCACGCCGTCGCCGCCATGGCCTGGTGCGTGGCGCGGATGGCCTCCTTCACCACGCCCAGGGCTTCTTCCAGCATGTCCTGGGGGATCTCGAGCGCCGGCAAGAAGCGGATGCAGTTGGTGTAGAGCCCGGCCCGGATCAGCACCACGCCGCGCTGGCTGGCCTCCTTGATGGCGCTCATGGCGAAGTCGGACCACGGCTCTTTGCTCAAGGGGTCGCGCACGAACTCCAGTGCCATCATCGCGCCGATGCCGCGCACGTCGCCCAGCACCGGGAGTTCGGCCTTCATGGGCTCGAAGGTGCGGCGCACGGTCTGCTCGACGCGGGCGGCCTGGGCCAGGGTCTCGGGCTTGGAGAGGTGCTCGAGCGCGGCCAGCGCGGCCACGCAGGCCAGGGGGTTGCCCCCGTAGGTACTGCCCACCCCGCCCACGTGGGGCGAGTCCATGATCTCGGCACGGCCCGTGACCGCGCTGATGGGCATGCCCGCGCCCAGGCTCTTGGCCGAGATGATCAGGTCGGGGATGACGCCGGAGTGCTCGATGGCCCACAGTTTGCCGGTGCGGCCCGAGCCCGACTGGATCTCGTCGGCGATCATCACCGCGCCGGTGGCGTCGCAGAGCTCGCGGATCTTGCGCAGGAACTCGTGGGGCACCGGGATAAAGCCCCCCTCCCCCAGCACCGGCTCGATGACGATGGCGGCCAGGGCGCTGGGGTCGATGTGGGCGGTGAGGGCGTTCTCGAGGTTCCAGCAGCACCACTCCACGTACTCCTCGGGGGTCATGCCCTTGGGCGTGCGGTAGAGGTTGGGCAGGGGCAGCCGGTAGACCTCGGGGGCGAAGGGACCGAAGCCCTTCTTGAACAATCCCCACTTGCTGGTCATGGCCATGGTCAGGTTGCTGCGCCCGTGATAGGCTCCCTCGAACACGAGGATCCCGGGGCGCCCGGTGTAGCGCCGCGCGAACTTGACCGCGTTCTCCACCGCCTCGGCCCCTCCGCTGCTGAGCAGGGTCTTCTTGGGGAAGTCGCCGGGGGTGAGGCGGTTTAGGGCCTCGCAGAGCGCCACGTAGGCCTCGTAGTTGCTCACGATGGAGCAGGCGTGGATGAACTCCCCTACCTGAGCCTTGATGGCCTCCACCACCGCCTGCGGGGTGTGGCCTACCGCCATCATGCCGATGCCGCCCGCCAGGTCGATGAGGGTGTTGCCGTCGACGTCCTCGATCAGCGAGCCGTGGGCCCGCTTCACCGCGATGGGGTTGGCCTGCGCGAGGGCGCTCGTCACCGACGCGGCGCGCCTGGCATTGAGTTCTTGGCTCCTGGGGCCAGGGATGGGGGTCTTGAGCTGGATGTATGCCATGGGTTCCTCGGTCGAGATCATGCGTCGCGGAGGCTTCGGACAGCCCGCGACGGGGGTTTTGTCTTTGGCTATCAAGCTATCCGCTATCGACCCTCTCGGGCGGCGGGATGCTGGCCTTCTGGATGTCCATACGCCCCCTAGCGCGACTTGACCTGGGTCCAGACCTCGTCGTAAAGCCGCGCGTCCTTGCCCAGGTCGAGGACGAACTCGAGCTTGGCCTTCACGCTCTGGGTGGGGTAGATGGCCGGGTTCTTGAGGTCTTCCTGGTTGATGAAGGGCAGCGCGGCCTGGTTGGGGGTGGCGTAGCGGTTGTAGTTCGAGAGCTGCGCCCCGATCTTGGGGTCGAGGATGAAGTTGATGAACTTGTGTGCGGCGTCGGGGTTGGGGGCCTTGGCGGGGATGGCCATGTTGTCCAAGAACAGCGCGGCACCCTCCTTGGGCACCACGAAGGCCACGTTGGGGTTCTCGGAGGCGGCCTTGATGGCGTCGCCGTTGTAGACCACCGCGTAGGTCGCGCTCCCGGCCACCAGGCGGTTCTTCGCGCCCACGCCGCCCTCGAAGCCCACGGCGCGCTTGGACTTCTTGGCCTCGAGCAAGAGCTTCCCCGCCGCCTGCACCTGCTTGGGGTCGCGGGTGTTGATGCTGTAGCCCAGGTAGCGCAGCGCCGCGCCCATCATCTCGCGGATGGAGTCCATGAGCACGTAGCTGCCGCTTTGTTTGGGGTCGAAGATCACCGCCCAGCTATCCGGGGGGGTCTTGACCTTGTCCTTGCGGTACATGATCCCCGACATGCCCCACTGGTAGGCCGCCGAGTAGCGGTTGCCGGGGTCGAAGGGCGGGTTGGCGAACTTGGGGTCGAGGTTCTTGAGGTTGGGGATCTTGCTCTTGTCCAAAGGCTGGACCAGCTTGAGCGCGACGAGGGTGGGGATGATGTAGTCGCCGGGCACGATCACGTCGTACTGGCTCACCCCGCCCGCCTGCAGCTTGGCCAGCATGTCCTCGTTGGACTCGTAGAGCTCGATGCGCACCTTGAGGCCGTACTGCTTCTCGAAGGCCGCGATGATGGCCGGGTCGATGTACTCCGACCAGATGAACAGCCGCATCTCCTTGTTCTGGGCCAAGGCCAATGAAACGAACGCCATCAGGGCCAGCAGTTTTTTCATGTGCTCCTCCTCCGGGTGAGCCGCTCGCTGAGCAACACCAGAATGACCGTAGCCAGGAAGATCAGGGTGGAGAGGGCGTGGATCTGCGGGGTGACCCCGCGCCGCACCGAGCCGTAGATGATGAGCGGGAGGGTCTGGGAGTCGGGGCCGGCGGTGAAGAAGCTGATGACGAAGTCGTCGAGCGAGAGGGTGAAGGCCAGCATGGCCCCGGCCACAATCCCCGGCCCCAGCAAAGGCAGCAGCACCCGCCGCACGAAGTAGCCGTACGAGGCGTAGAGGTCGCGCGCGGCCTCGTCGAGGTCTGCGCCTAAGCTCTTGAGGCGGCTCTGCACCACCAGCGCCACGAAGGCGATCTGGAAGGTCACGTGCCCGATGATCATGGCCGGCAAGCCCAGCTCGAAGAGGCTCGAGACCTGCCGCAGCACGCTGAAGGCCACCACCAAGGCCGCCGCCAGGATGATGTCGGGCGTGACCACCGGCAGGTAGAGCAGGTTGTCGAGGAAGGCCCGCGCCCGCCGGGTCCAGGGGTAGCGCTCGAGGGCGATCGCCAGCAGCGTCCCCAGCACCGTCGCGATCAGCGTGGACACCACCGCCAACACCACCGTCGTCACGAAGGCGGCCTGGATGGTCTCGGTGAGCTTGGGGTCGGGCGAGAGCGCCGGGTTGAAGAGGCTCTGGTACCACTTCCAGGTGAAGCCGCCCCACGACATCCCGTAGCGGGTCTGGTTGACCGAGAAGACCGCCACCGCCAGCATGGGCAGGTAGAGGAAGCCCAGCGTCAGGATGGCGGTGACGCCCACGGCGGGGTGCAGGCGGCTCATAAGCAGCCTCCGGCGGTGTCGAACGCCAGAATACGTCGAGTCGGTAGTCGGTAGCCAAGAGCGAAAGGCTTGTGGCTCGTGGCCTGTGGCACGGGGGCAAAGGGCGTTCGACGTTCAGCGTTCAGCGTCATACCAGATCTACGTCCTTTCCGCTGCGCCGATAGACCCGCAGGGCCACCAGCGTCAGGGCCATCAGTCCTAGGCTGATGGCGGCGGCGAAGGGCCAGTCGCGGCTGGCACCGAACTGCTGCTGGATGAGGTTGCCCACCAGCAGGTACTTGGCCCCGCCCAGCAGGTCGGGGATGACGAACATGCCCATGGCTGGGATGAAGGTGAGGATGATCCCCACCGCGAGGCCCGGTAGGGTCTGGGGCAGAATGGCCTGGAAGAAGACGCGGCCAGGGGTGGCGTAGAGGTCTTTGGCCGCTTCGATGAGGCTGGAGTCGAGGCGCTCGACCGAGGAGTACAGCGGCAGCACCATGAAGGGCAAGAAGGCCGAGACCATACCGAGGTAGACCGCGAAGGAGCCAGGATAGAGCGCCGCGCCCGGCTCCGCGAGCCCCAGCGCCGCCGCGAAGCGCGCAAAGGGCAGCTCGGGGGAGAGCAACAGCTGCCAGGCGTAGGTGCGGATGACCAGGTTGGTCCAGAAGGGGATGATGACCAGCGTCAGCCACAGGTAGCGGGTGCGCGGGGGCCGGCTGGCGATGAAGAAGGCCAGGGGGTAGGCCAGCAGCGCCGCGATGAGCGAGGTCACGAAGGCCACCCACACCGAGCGCCCCAGGATCAGCAGGTTGTCGGGGCTCCAGCCGAAGAGCCCGTAGCCCAGCAGGCGCTTGAGGTTCTCGAGGCTGAAGGTCCAGACGACCTCGCCGTACGTGCCCCGTTCGGCGAAAGCCACCGCCACGAGCGCCAGGCTGGGCAGAACCAGAAAGGCCATCAGCCAAAGCGCCGCGGGCAGCAAGAACAACAGACCGCGCCTCGAGAGCGTCCCCGCCGTGGTGAGCTCGCCGTACCAGATCAGAACGCGGCTCACGGGCGGCCTCCGAAGGCGCAATACACAAGTAGGACGTGCGACGCCGGCGTCTCGTGTCCGAGGCTAATCATCCAGCACCACCAGCGCGTCCTTAGGTAGATGGGCCACGACCTCCTCGCCCGGACGCAGGGGAGGGTAGGGGGCGGCGCGCAGGCGCAGGCCGCCGGGCTCGAGCCAGGCCTCCTGGTGGCTGCCCCGATAGACCACCTCACGCACCTGGGCACGCAGGCAGTTGGAGCCCCTGGGCTCGGGCACGATCTCCACCCGCTCGGGGCGGATGGCCAGGTTGCCCTCTTCCCACTGGGGCAGGGTGGGGAGCTCGAGGTAACCCAGCGCGGTCCTCACGCCGCTGCCGTTGCGGCTTGCGGGGATCAGGTTGGCCGCGCCCAAAAACTCGGCCACGAAGCAGGTTCGGGGGCGGGCATAGACCTCCTCGGGGGTGCCCACCTGGATCACCTGGCCCTCGCGCATCACCGCGATGCGGTCGGAGACGGTCATAGCCTCGTCCTGGTCGTGGGTGACGAGGATGAAGGTGGTGCCCAGGCTGCGCTGCAGGCGGCGCAGGCCCACCTGCACCTCGGCGCGCAGCTTGGCGTCGAGGGCGCTCATGGGTTCATCCAGGAGCAGCACCTGCGGCTCGTTGACCAGCGCCCGCGCCATCGCCACCCGCTGCTTTTGCCCGCCCGAGAGCTGATGGGGGTAGCGGGCCATGAAGCGCTCGATCTGCAGCATGCCCATGACCGTCTCCACCCGCTTGTGCACCTCGGCTTGGGGAAAACCCCGGCTCCTAAGCCCGAAGGCCACGTTCTCAAAGACACTGAGGTGGGGAAAGAGCGCGTAGCTCTGAAAGACGGTGTTGACCGGGCGCCGGTTGGCGGGCATGGCGGTGATGTCCTCGCCGCCCAGCCGCACGCAGCCGGAGCTGGGCAGCTCGAAGCCAGCGATGATGCGCAGCAGGGTGGTCTTGCCGCAGCCCGAAGGCCCCAGCAGCGTGAAGAACTCCCCGGCCTTGATCTCCAGGCTCACCCCGCCCAGCGCCGTCACCTCGCCGAAGCGCTTGACGAGGTTCTCGACGGCGAGGGTGCCGGTGGGGGCTCGAGCCTGAACCTTCGCTGAGGGTCGGATCACTGCCATCGAATTTCCCTCTATGCCTCGGCGGTGGCGGCCTCGAAGCTGTGCTCCAGGATCTCCAGGCCCTTGCGCACCTCGTCCTCGCTCGCCACCAGCGGCACCAGGCAGCGGATGACGTTGTAGTGCATCCCGGCCTTCATCAAGAGCAAGCCGCGCTCGCGGGCCGCGTCGAAGACCCGGGTGGTGAGGGCGGGGTCGGGGGCCTTGCTCTGGCGGTCGCGCACGAGCTCCATGGCGACCATGGGCCCCAAGCCGCGCACGTCGCCAATCTGGGGGAAGCGCTCTTGGAGCTTGCGGAAGCCCTCGTGCAGCAGCTCGCCCAGCCGCTGGCCCTTCTCCAAGAGCCTCTCCTCCTCGAAGACCTCGAGCACCGCCAGCCCCGCCGCGCAGGCCAAGGGGTTGCCGGCGAAGGTGCCGCCCAGCCCACCGGGCAGGGGCGCGTCCATGATCTCGGCCTTGCCCAGCACCCCGGCGATGGGCAGCCCGCCGCCGATGCTCTTGGCAAACGTGATCAGGTCGGGCTCGACGCCCGCGTGCTCGATGGCCCAGAATTTGCCGGTGCGCCCGATGCCGCTCTGGATCTCGTCGTCGATGAGCACGATGCCGTGCTTGGCGCTGAGGCTGCGCAGGGCCTTGAGGAAGGGGACGGGAGCGGGCACGAAGCCGCCCTCGCCGAGTTGGGGCTCGATGATGATGGCCGCCACGCGGTCGGGGGGAATGGCGGTGTCGAAGAGCTCGTGCAGGCCGTCCATGGCCCGGCGGGTGTCGATGCCCTGGTACTCATAGGGGTAGGGGGCGTGGTAGACCTCGGGGGCGAAGGGGCCGAAGTTCTGGCGGTAGGGTGTGGCCTTGCCGGTGAGGCTCAGGCCCAGCAGGGTGCGTCCGTGGAAGGCGTTTTTGAAGGCGATCACGCCGGGCCGCCCGGTGTAAGCACGGGCGATCTTGATGGCGTTTTCGGTGGCCTCGGCCCCGGTGGTGACGAAGAAGGCCTTCTTGTCGAAGGCACCGGGTGCGCTGTCACACAGCTTCTGGGCCAGCTTGATGTAGGGCTCGTAGGCCGTGACCTGGAAGCAGGTGTGGGTGAAGCGCTCGAGCTGCGCCTGTACCGCCGCCACCACGCGGGGGTGGTTGTGCCCGACGTTGAGCACCCCAATCCCACCGATCCAGTCGAGGTATTCCTTGCCGTCGACGTCCCAGAGCCTGGCCCCCTGGGCCTTGGCCACCACCACCGGATGAACCTGGGAGACGCCGCGCGGGACCACCCTGTGCCGCAACTCCAGCAACGCCTGGTTGCGGGACTCCGTCGTAGGCATGTGCTCCTCCTTTGGCTCAACAGCCTAATGGGGTTCCAGCGGATCAGGCTATAGAGTCAAACTACAAATTCCATCCCTATTTGCTGTGATTTAACTCCAAAATCTGCAAGCCGAGTTGGAGGCGGAACTGGGCCTGGGGCTCGCGCAGGTCGAGACCGGTGAGCTGCTGGAGGCGCTCGAGCCGGTACCTCAGGGTGTTCTCGTGGACGCCCAGCGCGTGGGCGGTGCGCTTGAGCTGGAAGCCGTGCTGGGCCAGCGCCTTCAGCGTCTCCAGCAGCGCTTCGCGCCCGCGCTCGGCCTCCAGTGGTCCGAACAGCTCGCGCAGCAGGTCCTGCTGGGCCTGGGCATCCCCGGCCAACACCCGCGGCAGCAGGAGCTGGGCGTAGGTGCTGAGTTCTCCGGGGCGCAGGTGGGGCAGCAGGGCCTGCGATTCGCGGTAGCTCTCGGCCACCCCGGCCCAGCCCTGGCGTGCGCGGGAGAGGCCCAGGCTCAGGCCCTTCTGCGGCAGTCGCTCCCACAGGCGATTGGCGTCGAAGCCCTCGGGCAGCAGGAAGAGGATCTGGTTGAGGAAGACCGAGATCAAGGGGGTCAGCCCCTGCTCGCGCAGCAGCTTACGCAGGTCCTCGGCCAGGCGCTCGCGGCGATTGAAGCCCTCCGGGCTCAGCGGGACCGGTTCCTCGAGCACCAGCAAAGCCAGGTAGTAGCAGCCCTCGGGGTGGAAGCCCTGCAAGCGGGCGCGCTCGAGGTTGTGCGGGGTGGGCTCGAAGCGGCCCTCCAGCAGCGCGTCGAGGAAGGCGTAGCCCAGCCGGGCCTCGCGCTGGGCGATGTCGCGCTGGTGCATCAGGTGCAGCCCCGCTACCGTCGCGGCGTGCTCGGCGGCGCGCATGTCGAGTTCGGAGAGGGGCTCCTCCCCCTCGATCAACCACACGCTGCCCACCAGCTCACCCCCCAGCCGAATGGGGCAGACCACCCGTCCCACCATGCCGATCTCGGGCCGCGCTGGCAGCCGCAGCGGCCCCAGGCTCTGCCGCAACTGCCGCTCGAAGCCGATCTCCTGCAAGTAGTGGCTGAGCTCGGGGGTGGTCCCACCGGAAGCGATGGAGCGCAGGCGCAACTCGTCCTCGCCGCCGGTGAGGGCGTAGGCCAGCAGGTTGCCCTCGAGGTCCTCGAAGACTACCGAGCGCCCGGTGAGCTGGCTGAGCACGTCGGCCAGGGGCTGCAGGCCGCCGGCCTCGAGCGCCGAGCGGGTCAAGGCGCGGTGGATGGCCTCCGAGCGCTCGATGACGCTGTACTGCTGGGCCAGAAGCTGCTGGTTGAGCTCCCCGATGACCTGCGAGAAGGGCACCTCCCAGGGCAGCTCGATGGCCGGGATGCCCGCGCGCTCGGCTTCCTGGCGGGCGGCCTCAGGGAAGCGCTCGAAGAACTGCGGCACCGCCAGCACGACGGCCGCGGGCTCGGCCCGGGCGATCTGGCGCATGAAGGCGCGCAGGGCCTGCGCCTCGCGGGGCCAGGCGTAGCCGGTGGTGAGGAAGAGGAAGCCGGGCCGGATCCACTCCTGGGGGTCGGGGATGTCCACGGCGTGAGCGCCCAGCACGCGGTTGCCCAGCTTCGAAGCCGCCGCGACCACGCGGGCGCGGCTGAGGGCGGGCAGGCGGAGGGCTTCTTGCAGGTTCATCGTCGTTACGACGATTCTACCGGCCTTCACGCCTCTCGCCTGGCCCGCTGGGTAAGCACTCCACGCCCCGATGGGGACGTCGTTGAGGGTGAAGATGCCCACCAGTCTGTCTTCAGCCTGGCGGCCTCCGCCACCGAGGTCTGGGAGCTGACCCGCACCACTTCCTGCCGGACGATACTGCGCAAACCCATAGCACACACCTCCTTCTCGGGGCTCTGCGGCCCTGGTGGCTGGCTGTGGCAGGATAATGCCGAGACGGGTATCGCGGGACGAGGCCAGAACTCCGGATACCCCCTTTTTTGAGCAAGCTCTTCTACCGCCAGGGCAAGACGTCGTGTTCGTCTTTGGCCGAGTACACCATCTTGACAAGCCGGTATACCTTGTATAACCTTGCTTCCGGGATGATCTTAAGTGCAAAAAAACCAGTCGCCGGGGGGCTAGCCTGAGCTAGTCCGCGCGACTGCGTATCCCGGCCCGCCTCACCGCGCGGGCCGAGTTTTTTTGCAGACTTCGAGGGAACCATGCGCAATGGCCAAGCACAAAACCGACGCATCGAGATCGTGGACACCACCTTCCGCGACGGTCAGCAGTCGCCGCTGCTGTTCGATACGGAAAAGTATCGCTTCACCCTCGAGGAGAAAAAGCTGCTGCTGGCGGGACTCATCGAGTTGGGGGTCACGCACATCGAGTTCTTCTCGCCCGTGGTGGGTATGGCCGAAGAGCAGGACGTGCGTGAGCTCATCGCCTACGCCAGGAGCCTCACCGAGCAGGAATTGCGCTTTCTGGCCCACTGCCGCTGCCACCCCGACGACATCGAGCGCTCGCTCGAGGTCGGCTGCAACGGGCTCAACCTCTACCTGGGCGTCTCGCCACTGGCTCAGCAACACAACGCCCAGAAGGGCTTGGAGGAGGCCATCGCCCTGGCGAGGGAGGTGATCCGCAGCACCCGTGAACGTCACCCCAGCCTCTACCTGCGCTTCAGCGCCGAGGACGCCTTCCGCACGCCCAAAGAGGACCTCTTCCGGCTCTACGACGCGGTCGTTCCCTATGTCGACACCCTGGGCATGCCCGACACGGTGGGCATGGCCGAGCCAGAGGATGTGACGGCGCTGGTGTGCGCGCTGCGCGAGCGCTACCCGGGCGTGGACCTCGAGTGCCACTTCCACAACGACCGGGGCCTGGCCCTGGCCAACGTGCTCGCCGCCGTGCGGGCGGGGGTGCGCTACGTGGACGCCTCCATCTGGGGGCTGGCCGAGCGCTCGGGGATCCCCTCGGTGACGGGGGTGCTCTTCAACCTCTCCAAGCACCACCCCGAGCTTGCCGAGCAGTACCAGCTCAGCCAGTGCTACCCCCTCAACGTGCTCATGGCCTCGATCCTGGGCACCCTGGTGCCCTACACCGAGCCGGTCTCGCTCACCAACCGCACCCACACCGCCGGGGTCCACCAGAAGGCCGTACTCAACGAGAAGAAGGTCTATGAGGCCCACAACCTCCACGACTTCGGCGTGGACAAGAACCAGCTTTTGCTGGGGCCGCTATCGGGCTGGAACCTGATCTACTACTACCTCAAGGAGGTCGAGGCGCTCGAGATCACCAAGGAGCAGGCCAAGGAGATCACCCAAGAGTTCAAGAGCCGCACCCACGAGATCGGGCGCAGCAAGAAGCCCGAGGAACTGCTGCTCGAGATCGCCCAATCCCACGGCATCCGCAAGCACGCGCTGCCGGAGGAAGTGCCCACCGCCCGCTTGGAGAACCTAGACTGAGGGGTTATGTCAGAGATTGCCGTATTCTTCCTCGCCGATCCCGGCGTCGGTGCCTTTGGGCAATTCGCCACTGTGAAAGGGGATTACGGTGCTTCGCCCATCGGGGTGCTGGTAAAAGTGGTGCCCGCCCTTGGCACTGCGCTCGATGAGCCCGGCTTGTTTGAGCTTGCGGGTCACCTCATCCGGCCTAGGCGGCTTTCGCCTCCATGCGCACGGCGGGGAACTCCGCGAGCCACTTCCCGGGGTCTTCATAGACCAAGACCGTGTACTGACGCATACGCTGATTATAGGAGGTCAAGATGGGCCTAACCCTAGCCGAAAAAATCCTTTCCCAGCGGGCCGGGCGCGAGGTGCGGGCCGGTGAGCTGGTGGTGGTGGAGGTCGACCAGGTGATGGTGGTGGACTCCATCGCCGGAAGCTTCTTCAAGCGGCTCGAGCAGCTCGGGGCCACGCCCCGCTACCCGGAGAAAGTGGCCATCGTCATCGATCACGTGGCCCCGGCGGCCAACGTGGAGGTGGCCAAGGCGCAGAAGGAGATCCGGGAGTGGGGCAAGCGCCACGGCTGCCGGGTCTTCGACGTGGGGCGTGGCATCTGCCACCAGGTGCTCGTCGAGGAGCGGCTGGCATTGCCTGGCGGGATCGTGCTGGGCTCGGACTCCCACTCCACCACCTACGGCGGGGTGGCCTGCTTCGGCAGCGGGATGGGGGCCACCGACATCGCGCTGGCGGCAGCCTCGGGCCGCACCTGGCTGCGGGTGCCCGAGAGCGTGAAGGTGACCTTCCGGGGCCGGCTGAACCCCGCGGTGAGCGCGAAGGACGCGGCGCTGGAGATGGTCCGGGTCCTCACCGCCGACGGGGCGACGTACATGAGCGTGGAGATCCATCTCGAGGACGGCGCCGAATCCCTCACCCGCAGCCAGCGCCTGACCCTGGCCAACCTCAGCGTGGAGGCCGGGGCCAAGTGTGGGCTGGTGGTACCCAGCGGCGAGATCCTGGAGCTCTACGACGTGCCCGGCTGGCTCTACCCCGACCCGGACGCGGCCTACGTGCGCGAGGTGGAGATCGACCTCTCGGCCCTGACCCCCCGCGTCTCGGTGCCCTTCTACGTCGACAACGTGCAGACGGTGGACTCGGTGATGGGCAAGAAGGTGGACCAGGTCTTCGTGGGCACCTGCACCAACGGACGCCTCGACGACCTGCACGAGGTGGCCGAGGTGCTGCGTGGGCGCAGGGTCGCGCCCGGCGTGCGGATGCTGGTGATCCCGGCCAGTTCGCAGGTGCTCGAGGAGGCCACCGCTGACGGCACGCTCCTCACCATCCTGCAGGCCGGGGCCACGCTGGGAACGCCGGGTTGTGGGCCTTGCATGGGCCGCCACCAGGGGGTACTGGCGCCAGGGGAGGTCTGCGTCAGCACGTCCAACCGCAACTTCAAGGGGCGCATGGGCGCCGCCGACGCCGAGATCTACCTGGCTTCTCCGCGGGTGGCGGCGGCGAGCGCGGTGGCCGGGTTCATCACCACGCCGGAGGCGCTCGAGAGGGAGGAGACTCATGCCTAGGGTTTGGAAATTCGGCGACTCCATCAACACCGACGACATCCTGCCGGGCAAGTACGCCCCCTTCATGGTGGGCGAGGATCGCTTTCACACCTACGCCTTCGCCCACCTCCGCCCCGAGTTTGCCCAGGGGTTCAGGCCGGGCGACATCTTGGTAGCGGGGCGAAACACGGGCCTGGGCAGCAGCCGCGAGTACGCTCCCGAAGCCCTGCGCAAGCTGGGCCTGCGGGCCATCATCGCCAAGAGCTACGCCCGCATCTTCTACCGCAACCTGGTCAACCTCGGCATCATGCCCTTCGAGGCCCCCGAGGTGGTGGAGGTCCTGAACGATGGCGACGAGGTCGAGCTGGAGTTTGAGCAGGGGGTGCTGCGCCGGGGGAGTGAGACCTTCCGGCTCACCCCGCCCCCCGCCTTCTTGCTCGAGGCCCTCCAGGAGGGCAGCATCCTCGAGTACTACCGCAAGTACGGTAAATTTCCGGGGGAAGGCACGCCTTAAACTGGGAGAGCTTGGAGGCTTGTATGGACGAGGTCGAGGTGATTTGTCCCGCTTGTCATGATCCGATTTACATCCCCGCCGAGGAGTACGACGAGCTCGTGGAAGGCGACGTGATGGAGTGTGAAAACTGTGGTGCCGAGCTCGAGTTCTTGTCGCTCGACCCCGTGGAAGTGGTGGTGGTGGAAGGTGGGGAGGAGGCCTTCTTCGTGGACTGCCCCCGCTGCGAGACCCCCATCGAAGTCGAGGAGGAAGGCGAGGCTGTTACCTGTCCGGAGTGCGGCTATACCTTTAGCCCCGACTGGTCGGAGATCGGCGAGGAAGAGGAAGTGTGAAGCTCATGGCTCATGGCCGATAGCAAAGCCTCGCCATGAGCTGTTGGCAATACGATGGAGGAGGAAAATCATGTCAGCCGAATGCATCGAATGTGGAAGCCCTATCGAACTGGACAACCCCGAGCTGGGTGAGCTGGTGGTATGCGACACCTGTGGAGCCGAGCTGGAAGTCACGGGCCTGAACCCCCTCAAGCTAGAAGCCGCCCCCGAAGAGGCCGAGGACTGGGGGGAGTAAAGTAGGCTGAGGGGTGTCGGGTGCAGGGCTGACGCAAAGCCCCTGCCCGACACCCTAAACCCATCCCCCTGAACCCTATGCTAGCCATCCTTTACGACCGTATCCGCCCCGACGAGGAGATGCTCTTCAAGGCGGCTGAGGCTTTGGGCATCCCCTTCAAGAAGATCTATGCCAAGCAGCTTCCCATGCGCCTGGGCGAGCGCCCTGCCGAGCTCGAGGGCGTGAGCGCTGCCGTCGAGCGCTTGGTGAGCCAGAGCAAGGGCCTGGCGGTGAGCCGCTACCTGAGCTCCTTGGGCATCCCGGTGGTCAACCGGCCTGAGGTGATCGAGGTCTGTGGCGACAAGTGGGCCACGAGCTGTGCCCTGGAGGCCCACGGCGTGCCCCAGCCCAGGACCGCCCTGGCCACCGAGGCTGAGGAAGCCCTGAAGCTCATCGAGGAGATGGGCTACCCGGTGGTGATGAAGCCGGTGGTGGGGAGTTGGGGCCGCCTGCTTTCCAAGATCAACGACCGCGATGCTGCCGAGACCGTCTTGGAGCACAAGGAAGTCCTGGGCGGCTACCAGCACCAGCTCTACTACATCCAAGAACTCGTGGACAAGCCGGGCCGTGACATCCGAGCCTTCGTGGTGGGCGACACCTGCATCGGTGCGATCTACCGCGCTAGCGAGCACTGGATCACCAATACCGCCCGCGGCGGTAAGGCCTCGAATTGCCCCGTCACACCCGAACTGGCCGACGTCGCCGTGCGGGCGGCTAAGGCGGTGGGTGGGGGCGTGGTCGCCATCGACCTCTTCGAGAGCGAGCGGGGGCTGTTGGTCAACGAGGTCAACCACACCATGGAGTTCAAGAACTCGGTGAGCACGACGGGTGTGGACATCCCGGGGAAGATCCTCGAGTACGCCTGGAGCATCCGCCGCTCGTGACTCAGGGCCGCGCCCGGCTCTGCCCGGTGGCGATTCCCCCCGCGATGAGGTGGGCCGTGCGCAGGGGCTCGGGGATGTTGGAGTGCAGGGCAAAGCGCCGGATGGCCTGCTCGGTCTGCTCGAGGCTCAACCCGGCCCGCTGGACGTACACCCCGGCCACCCGCTCGGGGATGCCCGCCCTCTCGATGAGGGCCCACTTACGCTTCCCGCCCGGCACTTTGCTGAGCAAGGTGTTCCGAATGGCCTCGAGGTCGGGCATCCGACGTGTGACCACCAGCACGGGGCGCTCCAGCAACTCGGCCAGGTGGTGGATGTCCACGACGTTGAACCCGGCCATAGCGATGCCCTGCAGGAAGACGAGCTGGAGGTTGGCGCCAAACTTCGACTGCTGCACCAGCCTTGCGATGGTCGCGGTACTGTTGAGGCCATCGCGGCGGATTTCCCCCCGCAGGACGCCCTCGAGGCGCGCCCCCGCATACACCGCCCCCACCACGCCCACGTCGCCCCGGTGGTCACGGGGGAAGGGGAAGTCGTCGAAGCCGACGGCGTGGGAGAGCTTGGAGGGCTTCATGGCCGTGCCTTCCTCACGATACCGGGTTTAGCGTACGACTTAAGGCCTACGACCCCAAAGCAAAGCGCGATAGGATGAAGCCTGGCTGGGCATACCATCTGGAGCTGTGATGAACGAGAAGAAGACCGTTTCCATCGTCGGGGGTTCCGGCTATGCCGGGGGTGAGTTCTTGCGGCTGGCCCTGGGACACCCCTACCTCGAGGTCAAGCAGGTGACCTCGAGGCGCTACCTGGGCGACCCGGTGAGCCTGGTCCACCCCAACCTGCGGGGCCGCACCAACCTCAAGTTCGTCGATCCCGCGGCCCTCGAGCCCTGCGACGTGCTGGTGCTCTCCATGCCCCACGGCGTCGCAGCCAGAGAGTTCGAGAAGTACCGGGGCCTCGCCCCCGTCATCCTCGACCTCTCCGCCGACTTTCGGCTGAAGGACCTCGAGCTCTATCGGAAGTACTACGGCGAGGAGCACCCCCGCCCCGACCTGGTCGGGCAGTGGGTTTACGGCAACCCCGAACTGCACCGCGAGGCCCTGCGGGAGGCCAACTACATCGCCTGCTGCGGCTGCAACGCCACCGCCGTCTTGCTGG
This sequence comes from Calidithermus timidus DSM 17022, assembly GCF_000373205.1. Taxonomy (NCBI): domain Bacteria; kingdom Thermotogati; phylum Deinococcota; class Deinococci; order Thermales; family Thermaceae; genus Calidithermus; species Calidithermus timidus. The sequence goes on along the minus strand of NZ_KB890700.1, from coordinate 75,126 downwards.
GGCTCTACCCCCTGATCAAGGAGGGGGTGCTGGCCCCCAAGCCCATCTTCGCCACCGTCATGATCTCCACCAGCGCCGCCGGGGCCGAGCCCAGCCTGGCCTCGCACCACCCCGAGCGCGCGGGTTCCATCCGGGCCTACAAACCCACCGGGCACCGCCACACCGCCGAAATCCTGGAGAACCTGCCCGGCAAGCCCGAGCTCTACCTCAGCGCCGTCGCCACCGACCGGGTGCGCGGCATCCTGATGATCGCCCAGACCTTCCTGCAGGACGGCTGGAGCGAGCGCGACGTGTGGCAGGCTTATCGCAGCGTCTACGGCTCCGAACCCTTCATCCGCATGGTCAAGCTCAGGAAGGGCATCCACCGCTACCCCGACCCGGGCGTGGTGGAGGGCACCAACTACTGCGACATCGGCTTCGAGCTCGAGGAGGACACGGGCCGCCTGGTGGTCATCAGCGCCATCGACAACCTGGTCAAGGGCACCGCCGGCCATGCCATCCAGTCGCTCAACGTGCGCATGGGCTGGCCGGAGACGACGGGACTGGAGTTCACCGGGCTGCACCCCTAATTAGCTTGCCAGCACGGCCGGTCTTACCGCGAGCCCAATTGTTCCCCCGTGGGGGCCTCGGGGTGTGGGCGAATCGCCGAAAGGGGCGCTGGGGTAACATCTAGGCGGAGTTTATGGAACCGGTCAAGATTACCGACTTTGTCGAGGCCAAGCGGCGCGGGTGCAAGCTGAAAATGCTCACCGCCTACGACCACCCTACCGCCCAGATCCTCGACGCGGCGGGTGTCGACGCGATTTTGGTGGGGGACTCGCTGGGGATGGTAGTGCTGGGCTACGAGGACACCACGCGGGTTACCCTCGAGGACATGCTGCACCACACCAAGGCCGTGGCGCGGGGTGCTAAGCGGGCGCTGGTGATCGCCGACATGCCCTTTCTGAGCTACCACCTGGGGGTGTACGAGAGCGTGCGCGCGGCGGGCCGATTGGTGCAGGAGGGTGGCTGCAAGGCGGTGAAGCTCGAGGGGGGGCTGGAGGTGCTGGAGAGTGTGCGGGCCATCCGGGCGGCGGGGATTCCGGTGATGGGGCACCTGGGCTACACCCCTCAGTCGGTCCACGTCTTCGGCGGGCATCGCGCACAGGGCCGGACCCTCGAGACCGCCCGCCGGATCGTGCAGGACGCGCTGGCGCTGCAAGAGGCCGGGGTGTTCGCGCTGGTGCTCGAACTCGTGCCCCACAAGCTCGCCGCCTGGCTCAGCCGGCGGCTCGAGGTCCCCACCATCGGGATCGGCTCGGGGCCGGGGTGCGACGGCCAGGTGCTGGTGACGCAGGACATGCTGGGGCTGTTCCCCGGCTTCAACCCCCGGCACGTGCGTAAATACCAGGATCTGCACGGGCTGTGCTCCGAAGCGGTGCAGCAGTACCTCCACGACGTCGACGTAGGGGCTTTTCCCACCGAGCAGCACTCCTTCAGCCTGGACGAGGCCGTGCTCGAGGCCCTGGAAAAGGAGGTCTGAATGCGCCTGGTCCGAACCATCCCCGAGCTGCGCGAGGTCCTGGCGAAGGAGCGTCAGGTCGGGAGCATCGGCCTGGTGCCCACGATGGGCTATCTGCACCAGGGTCACCTATCGCTGGTGGAGGCTTCGCGCGCGCAGAACCGCTTCACGGTCATGAGCATCTTCGTCAACCCCACGCAGTTTAGCCCCAGCGAGGACTTCGCCCGCTACCCGCGCGACCTCGAGCGCGACCGTGCCATGGCCGAAGCCGCCGGGGTAGACCTCCTGTTCCACCCCGAGGCCGCCGAGATGTACCCTGCGGGCTACCAGACCTACGTCACGGTGGAGGGGCTCTCCGAGCGGCTGTGTGGCCGCTTCCGTCCGGGGCACTTCCGGGGCGTGGCCACGGTGGTGAGCAAGCTGTTCCACCTGGTGCAGCCTCAGCGGGCCTACTTCGGCCAGAAGGACGCCCAGCAGGTCGCCGTGCTGCGCAAGATGGTGCGCGACCTCAACTTCGACCTCGAGATCGTCGTCTGCCCCACCGTGCGCGAGCCCGACGGGCTGGCCCTGAGCTCGCGCAACGTGTACCTCAGCCCCGCCGAGCGCCAGGCCGCCACGGTGCTCTCGCGGGCTTTGTTCTGGGCCCAAGACCGGGTGCGGGAGGGCGAGCGCGAGGCCGCGGTGCTGCTGGAGGGGATGCGGCGGATGCTCGAGGCCGAGCCCTTGTGCCGGCTCGAATACCTCGAGATCGTCGACGCCGAGAACCTCGAACCCCTCACCCACCTCGGCGGCGACGTGCTCATCGCCCTGGCGGCCCACTTCGGCAAGACCCGGCTGATCGATAACGTGCTGCTCGAGGGAGTCTGAGGAGGTTTTATGCTGCTGGCCATCGACATCGGCAACACCAGCATCACGCTGGGCCTGTACCGGGGCGACGAGCTGGGGCCGCGCTGGCGCATCGCCACCGACCCCCAGCGCATGCCCGACGAGTACGGCATCAGCCTGGTCAACCTGCTCGCCTTCAGCGGCCACTCGCCCGCCCAGGTGGACGCGGTGGTCCTGGCCTCGGTGGTGCCACCGCTGACGGGGACGCTGGTCCAGGCCGTGCAGGCATACCTGGGGAAGAAGCCCCTGGTGGTGGACTCGAGCGTAAAGACCGGGGTGCGGGTGCGCTACGACGACCCCTCCCAGGTGGGCGCCGACCGCATCGTGGACGCCGCCGCGGTGCAGAAGCTCTACGGCGGCCCGGCCTGCGTGGTGGACTTCGGCACCGCCACCACCTTCGACGCCATCACCGCCGAAGGGGATTACCTCGGCGGGGCCATCGCGCCGGGGATCGGGATCGCCGCCGAAGCCTTATTCCAGCGGGCCGCCAAGCTGCCCAAGGTCGAGCTACAGCGGCCCCCCGCGGCCATCGGGCGCAACACCGTCCACTCGATGCAGTCGGGGCTCTTGTTCGGCTACGTGGGCCTGGTCGAGGGCATGGTGGCCCGCTTCCGCGCCGAGCTCGGCCCCGAGATGAAGGTCATCGCCACCGGCGGCCTGGCGGAGCTCATCGCGCGGGAGACACCGGTCATCGAGATCATCGCGCCCTGGCTGACCCTCGACGGCCTGCGCATCATCTGGGAGCTCAACCGGTGAATCCATTGCAGGGCAAGCGCATTGTGCTGGGCGTCAGCGGCTCGGTGGCCGCCTACAAAGCCGCCGACCTGGCCAGCAAGCTCACCCAGGCCGGGGCCCTGGTGGACGTGGTCCTGAGCGAGGGGGCCGAGCGCTTCGTCACGCCGCTGACCTTCGCCTCCCTCACCGGGCGCAAGGCCCACGCCAGCCTGTGGGACAGCGACGCCCACGTGGTCCACGTCGGATTGGGCGAGGGCGCCGACTTGCTGGTGATCGCCCCCTGCACCGCCAACACCCTGGCCAAGCTGGCCGCGGGCCAGGCCGACAACCTGCTCATCCTGAGTGCGCTGGCCGCGCGCTGCCCCGTGCTGGTGGCCCCCGCCATGGACGGCGGCATGTTCGAGCACCCCGCCACCCAGGCCAACCTCCAGACCCTGCGCCAGCGGGGGGTGCAGGTCTTAGGCCCGGCCAAAGGCCGCATGGCCTCGGGCCTGGTGGGGCTGGGGCGGATGCTCGAGCCCGCCGAAATCCTGGGGCATATCCGCCTGGCCCTGAGCCGGAACGGCCCCCTGGCTGGACGGCGCGTGGTGGTGAGCGCGGGCGGCACCCAGGAGCCCCTCGACCCGGTGCGCTACCTCAGCAACCGCTCCTCGGGCAAGCAGGGCTTCGCCCTGGCCCAAGCCGCGCTGGACCTGGGGGCCAGGGTCAGCTTGGTGGTGGGGGCCACCGCCGCCCCTCTGCCCACCCCCACCGGGGCCGAGCGCACCGACGTAGAGACCGCCGCCCAGATGGCCGAGGCCGTGCTGGCGCTCTCGCGCGAGGCCGACGCGCTGATCATGGCCGCCGCGGTGGCCGACTTCCGCCCCCGCCAGGTCCAGGCCCACAAGATCAAGAAGGGCGCTCTGCCCCGCCTCGAGCTCGAGCACACCCAGGACATCCTGCTGGCCGTGGCCGAGCAGCGCCAGCGGGTGGGCCGACCGAGGGTGGTGGTGGGTTTCGCCGCCGAGAGCGAGAATCTGCTGAAAAACGCGCAGGAAAAGCTGGAGCGCAAGGGGCTTTCCATGATCGTGGCCAACGACATCAGCGCCCCCGACGCCGGTTTTGCCGTGGACACCAATCGCGTTAGCCTGCTCCTGCCGGGCGGAGCGGTCGAGCACCTGCCCCTTATGACCAAGGGCGAGGTCGCGGAAGCGGTCCTGGCACGGGTGGTCGGGCTCCTCGCAGAAGCTGTCGGCGGCTGAGAGGGCGTCAAGTCCTTTGTGTCAAAGCCTGTGCGTGGCCACCTTCCTGAGTCTCCACCTGGCCGGACGCCCTGATCTTCGAACGCCTCACCGCGGGCCGGGTCCTGACGTCCAACAAGGCGATCTTCATCACGCTGGCTTTCGCCGAAACGGGACTCCGCTGCTGAAGCTGATACCGGATTCAAAAAGATACTCTTCAAAACCAAAAACCCAAGGGCTATCTTTTTGAATCCTAGAGCACTCCCTTCGGTCGGGTTAGTTCGTCACCGAATGGTGACGAACTAACCGAATCTGGTATGATACTACAGCTCCCGATCACCGTTCCCACAAATAGCCCCTACAGCGGTTTTGGGTGTGGGGGCTATCCACGAGAATCGCTCTGAGTACCGGCGCTGGGCGTTGAGTCTTCGGCTAAGGTTGCCATTTCACGGAAGCGCTCGGCGTAGTAGCTGCCCAGGACGTTCTCGATCTGGGCCGAGAGGCTTTGCAGCAATTGGGCGGACTCGAGGCCGCCGTAATCGCGGCGGAAGCGCTCCATGACCCCCGCCGCTCGGCTGCCGAAGCGGCTGCCGATCACTTCCTGAGCGGCCTGCCAGATGCGCTCGGGGTTGAGCAGGGCCTCTGCAGCCGCCTCGAGTTCGCCGGGACTGGCTAGAGCTAGCGCTTCGGGTGAGGCTTCTGCGGCCCTGGCGGCGGTGGCAGGCTCCACAGCGCCGAGTTCGGGGTTGGGTGTCCCCGACCAGCGCAGCTCACTCAGGCGGCCTCGCTGCTCCCCCTCGGGCACTTCGCTGCCCTCGAGTAGCTCACCCTCCCTCAAAACCCAGGCCCTGAGGTTGAGGCCTAGCTCGAGCGCCACCACCCCGCTGAACCCTTCCTGGCCTAAGCGCTCGAGCAGGACGGGGACGTTGACGACGGTGCTGTACCCCAACAAGCGCGCTTCGCCGAACACCGCCGCCAGGGCCAACACCAGCGCCGGACCCTCCAGGGGGTGCAGCGCAATGGCGTTGAAGCCCGGTTCGGCGCGAAGCTGCTCCAGGGCCTTGGCGCCTTCGACCTCGCCGCGCAGGGCATAGACCAAGCGGCCTTGTTGAAAGAGGACACGGGCCAGCAGCCCGGTGCGGGTCTCGAGGGTCATCAGGCCGCTGAACTCCGAGCCCTGCAAGATGGCCACAGACTGTTCGAAAGCGGCTCCCGAGAGCTTTTGGGCAGGGTAGGCGCGGGCCAACAGGCGAAAAACGTAGGGAACGCTGCTTCGGGTCGTGGTTTCCATAGCGCTGAATCCACACCAGGATAGAGGCTTTGCCGCGCGAGGCTGGTGATTTTCAACCCCGGCTCGCTCCACTCCCGCAAGGCGTGTCCTCGCGCTTTAAGTACCCCCCTCGCGTTCCCCTCGGCGTGCAGACAAACGCTGGGGAAAATCAAGCGAAGGGCGCTTATCACATTTCCCAGGTGCGGAGCAGGGCTCACTTCGCCGCTGCTCGCCTCAGGCGATCCATGATGGCTCGCCCCAGCCCCTCCTCGGGGACGGGCTCGGCGTAGATGGCCTCGAGGCCCAGCATGTCCAATTGGTGCAGCGCCTCGAAGAGGTGAGCCGCCGCTTCGCGCAGGTCGCCGGTGGGCGAGAGCACCTTGACCACCCCAAAGCCCCTGGGCACGTCCTTGAAGGCCAGGTAACCCAGCTTCTTGCGGCCCCTGGTGGGCACTTCCTCGGGCCGGGCGATGTGGATGGGGGTGCGTGGGGCGTAGTGCTGGGGCAATTGGCCCGGCACCAGTGGCTTGAAGCTCTCCTCAACGCTCAGCGCCAGGGGGCCTATTAGCGGCTCGAGTTCCTCCAGGGGAACGGCCCCGTAGCGCAGCACGGCAGGCCTCTCGCCCAGCAGCACGATGGTGGACTCGACGCCGTGGGTGGTGAGCCCCCCGTCGAGGATGAGGTCTACGCGTTCCCCCAGCATACGCGCCACGTGCTCGGCGCGGGTGGAGCTCAGGTAGCCGAAGGGGTTGGCGCTGGGGGCGGCGACGGGCACCCCGGCGCAGCGCAGCAGCTCGAGGGCTACCGGGTGATCGGGCATTCGCACCGCCACGGTGGGTAGGCCCGCCGTCACGATGCCCGGTACGGCTGGGGCCTTGGGCAGCACAAGCGTCAGCGGACCCGGCCAGAAGCGCTCGATGAGGGCTTCGGCCTGGGAGGGGACCTCCGCCGCCACCTGCTGCAGCATCTCCTGGCTCGCCACGTGCACGATCAGCGGGTCGAAGGCGGGCCGCTGCTTGGCCTCGAAGATGCGGGCCACAGCTTCGGCGTCGAGGGCGTTGGCTCCCAGTCCGTAGACGGTTTCGGTGGGAAAGGCCACCAGGCCACCCGAGCACAGGATCCCAGCGGCTTTCTCGAGGTTTTCGGGCGTAGGCGGCACGATCATAGCAACCCTTCGATTATGCCCGAAGCGGGGCCATTTGGCACCCCTTCTATCCCCTCAAGCCTGTAACGTCGCCGTAACGCCCCTGCGGCTACCCTGGATTTCAGGGTCGAGATTCGGGGGGTGCATTTTCTATGGATACCTGGATTGCGATTGCATTCATGCTGGCGCTGCTGGCTCTGACCTTCGCTCGAGAGCCCCGCCGCTGAGGGGAGCGAGAAAAGCGCTTTAGACCACACCCGCAGTCGCCTCTGACGCGGAGCGGTCACAGCGGCCTATGGCGCGGGCTTTACAGGCTGGTTCATGTGCCCCCTGCCAGAGCAGCTCCCGTGATTACCGCCTACAGCCACACGCGGCTATAGGCGGTTTACGGGACTATCCCCCTCAAGCCACGTACGTCAACCAGCTATCGTATTTGGGATTCTGGCCCTGGACGACCTCGAGGTAGGCCTTGCGCAAGCGCATGGTGTGCTCGCCGGCGGCTCCGCTGCCGATGGGCCTTCGGTCGAGGTAAGAGACCGGGGTTACCTCGGCGGCGGTGCCTACCATGAACACCTCGTCGGCCATGTAGAGTTGGTCGCGCGTAGCCCGCACCTCGCGCACCTCGTAGCCCAGGTCGCGGGCGATGGCGATCACCGAGTCGCGGGTGATGCCCATCAGGTTGACGCCGTGCTCGATGGCGTAGAGGGTGTCGCCCTTGAAGAAGAAGATATTCTCCCCCGAGCCCTCGGCCACGTAGCCCTCCTTGTCCAATAGCAGGGCCTCGTCGGCTCCGGCGTGCTGGGCCTCGATGCGAGCCAGGGCGCTGTTGACGTAGTTCCCCCCGATCTTGGCCTTGCCGGGGAAGACGTTGGCGGGGAAGCGAGCCCAGCTCGAGGTCACCAGCCTGGCCCCCTTGCGCACGGCCTCCTCGCCCAGGTAGGTGCCCCACTCCCAAGCGGCTACCATCACCTCGGCGGGGTTGTTGGGCAGGGGGTTGACGCCCAGGCTGCCGGCGCCCATCCAGGCCAGAGGCCGGATATAGCAGCTCTTGTAGCCGTTCTCGCGTACCACCTGCACGATCGCATCGCTGATCTGCTGAGGGCTGAAGGGGAGCTCCATCATCATCACCTTCGCCGAGTGGAACAGCCGCTCGACGTGCTCGCTCAGCCGGAACACCGCCGGTCCCTTGGGGGTCTCGTAGGCCCGGATGCCCTCGAAGACGCTGGTGCCGTAGTGCAGGGCGTGGGTCAGCACGCTGACCTTGGCCTCCTCCTGGGGAAGCATATGGCCGTTGAACCAGATCAGACCGGCCTTCATCTTGGTCTCGCCGCCGTAGCTTTTGGGTTTGATCTCGGTAGACATCACTCCTCCGTGCGCGGGCCCTTGGGGCCACCCTCCTTCGTGGGGAGGGCTCGAGGGACGACGCTCCTGGGCAGGGGGCCAGGAGCGGCCCAGCAGATGCCTAGATCATACTTCTTTGAGCAGCGATTGTAGCGTTTCAGGTAACAGGTGACGGTAAGCCGTTACATCCTTCTGCCCCGTTTGGAGCTGCAAGAAGCGCCGCGCGGTGTCCTGGAGCATGGGGAGAAGCTGGGGCTCACGCACCACCTGGGGCAGCAGCTCGCGCAGCTGGGCCTCGAGGTCGCGCGAGGCCAGGTAGCGGGCTGCCAGCAGCAACTCCCCGTCCAGGCGGGGGCTCAGGGGACGGCGGACCAGGCGACGGGCCTCCTTCTCGATCAGGGGGTCCTTCAGTAGCCGCTGGCAGCCCTTGCAGGGATTTTCGGCGCTGGGCGAACCACAGACCACACAAGGGGGGTGTGGGCTGGCCTTTTGCCGTCGCACGACAGCTCTGGCCGCTTTGTAAACGGCCCCCTGCAAGGCCTCGGGCATCTGCTGGGCCAGCGAGCGCAGCCGCTGCTCTTCTTCACCGGACAGGGGTGGCAGGGGCTCATTGGGGGCCTGAGCCTTCTTCTTCTTGCCCGGCTGGCCCACGCTGAAGCGCAACTCGAGCACCACCCCCGGCAATTTCTCCCGGTAGCGCCGCAGGAAGTCCTCGCGCATGTAGGTGAGCTGGTGCCCCACCACCGAGTCACAGACCCGCACGTAGAGCACCCCGTCCTCCAGCCGCTCGGCTTCGGTGAGCTGACTCAGGCTTTCCCCGGCGATCTCGGGCCACAGCGCCAAAGCTGCTCCACGCTTGAAGCCGGACTCGAGGCCGTGCTGCTTGAGGGCCTGCCCCAGGAGGTCGCCGATGTGTCTTGGCTTGCCCACGGTTTCATAGTCTACCGGTGGAACCCGGCCCATCCAGGGAGGTGGCTTGTGGATTAAGGCTGAACCCAATCCCATACAATCAGGCGTGCCGGCGCTGAGCCCTTTCGACTGGTTCCTGGCTGCCCTGGCTGCGCTGATCGTGGGCGCCTCCAAAACCGGCCTTCCCGGCGGGGTGACCCTGGCCGTCGCCCTCTTTGCCCAGCTTTTCCCCGCCCGTGAATCCACCGGTGCCCTGTTGCCCGTGCTGATCTGCGCCGACGTGCTGGCGGTGAGCCTGCTGCGCAAGCCCCCGAACTGGCGACTCTTGCTGCACATCTTCCCCTGGACCGCCCTGGGCGTACTGCTGGGTTGGGGGTTGCTGAGCCGCATCGACAACGCCCAGCTTCGGCTGATCATCGGCGGGCTGATCGTGAGCATGACCCTCTACCAGCTCGCTCGGCGCTTCCAGGGCTCGAGCAGTCCGCCACCCTCCGGCAGCTCGAGGGTTTTCACCGCCAGCATGGGCACGGCAGCGGGCATCACCACCATGATCGCCAACGCGGCGGGGCCCTTTATGACCTTCTATCTGCTGGCGATGCGGATGGGCAAGCTCGAGTTCGTGGTGGTCAACGCCTGGTTCTTCCTGGTGATCAACAGCTTCAAGGTGCCCTTCGCCGCCAATCTGGGGCTCATCACCTGGGATTCGCTGCGCTTCGACCTGCTGTTGGCGCCGCTGGTGCTGGCCGGAGCGCTGCTGGGCCGCTGGATGCTGCGACGCATCCGCCAGCGGGTCTTCGAGCTTGTGGTGCTCTTGCTGGCCTTAGTCGGAGGGCTGCGTTTGCTGATGCCCGCATGACATCAGCCCCACACCCCGGCCTCGATGGGGACCATCCTGCCGACACCGGGCGCCTCGAGGCCCGCCAGGATGGCCTGGGGCAGGCTCTGAGCGTAATTGAGCAAAGCCCGGCGGCGGCGGGCGTCGAGTTCGGTGTGCCATTCGTCCACCAGTAGCAGGGGAGCCTCGTCGTGGTGCGCCCAAAGCAGGCGGTGCTCGGCCAGGCGCAGGGCCAGGGCGATGCTGCGGGCCTCGCCGCGACTGGCGTACTTCCCGGCCTCGAGGCCGCTCAGAAGAATGGTGAGGTCGTCGCGGTGCGGCCCCACCGAGGTCGCACCGCGCTGGAGGTCGTCTTGCAGGCCATTCTCCAGGGCCTGCATGAAGTGCTCGGGGTCTACGCTCTCGAAGAGCTCGAGGCTCAGCTCACCGGGGGCCAGCTCGCTGTAGGCGTCGCGGGCCAGCGGCTTGAGCCTGCCCAGGATGCGCCGGCGCAGGCTGAGGATCTCGGTACCGTACTTGACGAGCTCCTGGTTCCACACCCCAATTCCCGCCCCGCCCATCTTCAACAGGGCATTGCGCTGCTGCAGAGCGCGGTTGTACTGCGAAAGGAGGGCGCGGTAGCGGGCCGAGAAGCGCGAGAGCAGCAGGTCAAGGAAGCGGCGGCGTTCCTCGGGAGCGCCCAACACGAGCTCGAGGTCGTCCGGCCCCAGCAGCACCGCGCCGGGAAGCTGGGCCAGTTCGCGCAGGCTGGCCGAGGACTCATTGAGGTAGACCTCGCGCCCGCCCTGCGAGAGGCGGGTCTCGAGGCGACTGTGGCCAAAGGTGCTCTCCACCTCGGCCAGCAGGCGGGCCTCGCTCTGGCCGAAGCGCACCCGCTCCATCATGCCGTTCTTGAGCTCGCCGCCCAATGCCAGAAAGATGGCCTCGAGGAGGTTGCTCTTTCCCTGGGCATTGCCCCCCACCAGCGTGGAAAGTCCCGGCCCCGGCGCAAACTCGGCAGTCACCAGATTGCGAAAGTTGCTCTGCCGCAACCGTAAAAGACGCACAAGCTACAGGCTATATGCTAAAGGCCAAACCCTCAATGACGGGGGATGCTTTTGCAGCGGCCGCGCGTCAATCCTGCGGGACGATCACGAAAGCCGAGGCCACCTCGTCGTCGGAGAGGTTCATGATCTTGACCCCGCTGGTGGCCCGACCGTACTGCGAGATATTGGCGACCGGGGTGCGGATGGCGATGCCGCGCTTGCTGAGCACCAGCAGGTCCTCGTTGCCCTGCACCCGCAGCAGAGCACCCAGCTCTCCCACCCTCTCGTTGCAGTTGAAGGTGATCACTCCCATCCCGCCCCGACCCTGCACGGGGTACTCGGAGATGCGGGTGCGCTTGCCATAACCTCGCGTTCCCACCGCCAGTACTTCCCCATCCCAGTCCTTGGGCAGGATCACCAGCGATACCACCCGGTCTTCACGACCTTCCTTGAAGCGGATGCCGGTCACACCCTGGCTGGCCCGCCCGGTAGCGCGCACCTCGGAGAGGTCGAAGCGGATGGATTGGCCACTCTGGGTCGCCAGCATGGCCTGGTCGCCCTCCTGGGCCACCGCCACGCCGATCAAAGCGTCATTCTCGAGCAGGTTGATGGCGATGAGGCCCGCCGAGGAGAGGTTTTGGTACTCGCGGATCTCGGTCTTCTTGATCAGGCCCTTGCGGGTGGCGAAGACAAAGTAACCGTCCTCGGTGAGGCTGCGTACGTTGAGCAACGCGGCCACCTCCTCACCCTCAACCAGGGGCAGCAGCGCCGCCACGTGGGTGCCCCGCGCCTGGCGGCTGGCCTCGGGCAGCTCGTGCACCTTCTCGGCGTAGACCCGGCCCCGGTTGGTGAAGATCAGCAAGGTGTCGTGCATGGAGGCCACGAACACCGAGATGGCCTCGTCCTCCTCCTTGGGCTTGCCCGCCTGAGCACCCACCCCGCCGCGCCCCTGGGCCCGGTAAGCCTCCAGGGGGGTGCGCTTTATGAAGCCCTGGGCAGTGAGGGTGATGACCATGGGCTCGTCCTCGATGAGGTCCTCGAGGCTGAAGCCCTCCTCGAACTCGGTGATCTGGGTGCGACGGGAGTCGCCGAACTTCTGCTTGATCTCCAGCAGCTCATCCTTGACCACCTGCCACAGCCGCCGCTCGTCTTCCAAGATCGAGGTCAGGTAGCCAATCTCCTCCATCAGCCCGCGGTATTCCTCCTGTAGCTTCTCGCGCTCGAGCCCCACCAGCCGCTGCAAACGCATGTCCAAGATGGCCTGGGCCTGCGCCTCGGAGAGGCCGAAGCGGCTGATCAGGCCCCCTTTGGCCTCGGCGGCGTCCTGCGAGCCGCGGATGAGGGTGATCACCTCGTCGATGTGGTCGAGGGCGATGAGGAGCCCCTCGAGGATGTGGGCGCGCTCACGGGCCTTCCTGAGGTCGTACTGGGTGCGCTTGTATACCACCTCGCGGCGGTGATCGAGGTAGTGGCGCAAGAGCTCGAGCAGGTTGAGCACCTTGGGCTCGCCGTTCACCACCGCCAACAGGTTGACGGTGAAAGTCGTCTGCAAGCGGGAGTGCTTGTAGAGCTTGTTGAGCACCACCTGGGGGTTAGCCCCGCGCTTGAGCTCGACCGCGATGCGCATGCCCTGACGGTCGGACTCGTCGCGCAAGGTGGCGATCTCGTCGATGACCTTATTGCGCACCAGCGAGGCGATCTGGGTGATGAGGTCGGCCTTGTTGACCTGATAGGGGATCTCGGTGAAGACCAACATGGCCCGCCCGTTCTTGTCCTCGTTGCGGTGGCGGGCCCGCACCTTGAGGCTGCCACGCCCGCTGGCATAGGCCTCGCGAATGCCCCGGCGCGAGAGCTTGGCCCCGGTGGGGAAATCGGGCCCCGGCATGACCTTGAGCACCTCGTCGAGGGTGATGGCGGGGTTGTCGATCATCGCCACAAGGGCATCGACGGCCTCGGAGAGGTTGTGGGGGGGCAACGAGGTGGCCATGCCCACCGCGATGCCGGTCGAACCGTTGACCAGCAGGTTAGGAAAAGCCGCGGGCAGCACCTCGGGCTGCTCGGTGGTGTTGTCGTAGTTGGGGTAGAAGGGGACGGTTTCCTTGTCGATGTCGCGCAGCAACTCGAAGCCCACGCTCGAGAGCCTGGCCTCGGTGTAGCGCTGCGCGGCGGGCGGATCACCGTCGATGGAGCCGAAGTTGCCCTGACCGTCGATGAGCGGGTAGCGCAGGTTCCAGGGCTGAGCCATGCGGGCTAAGGTGTCGTAGATGGCGGCGTCACCGTGGGGATGGTACTTACCCATCACCTCGCCCACGATCTTGGCGCTCTTGACGTGCTTGCGCGTGGGCAGTACCCCCTCCATCATGGCCCCGTAGAGGATGCGGCGCTGGACGGGCTTGAGGCCGTCGCGCACGTCGGGTAGGGCCCGGTCCACGATGGTGGACATGGCGTAGTTGATGAAACTCTGCTTGACTTCTTCAGTAATCTCGATCGGCAGAACTTGCGACATTGCTTCTCCTGTTGGTTGCGGCCCATGGCTCGAGGGTCTGGCGAGCGTGAGGGTGTGGGCACAAAAAAAGCGCTGAGCGCGCTCGATTGACTTCCTAATAGTATAGCCGATTCCGGGCTTTATGTCAAAAACATAATATACTCGACCGATGGTGAAGAGGGCGGCCACAGGAACGCGCCGAGATACTGAGCGCTGACCAAGGGAACGCCAACGATCGCAGTCACCACCCGACGTTTGCGTACGACGTAAGACCCACCGCTCTCGGGCACGTTATACTCAGGCCATGCGCCGAGTCGTCGTCACCGGCATGGGGCCGGTAACCCCCATTGGCATTGGGGTTGAGGCTTTTCACAAGGCCCAACTCGAGGGTAAGAGTGGCATTCGCCGAATCACTCGCTTCGATGCCTCCCAACTGCCCGCCCAGATCGCGGGCGAGGTGGACATCAACGTCGAAGCCTACATCGACAAGCGGGAGTTGCGCCGCCTGGATCGCTTCGTGCAACTGGCCCTCATCGCCGGGGAGTTGGCCATCAAAGACGCGGGGCTGGACCTCGAGCGCGAGGACCACACCCGCATCGGAACCCTCATCGGCAGCGGCATCGGGGGCATGGAAAGCTTCGAGGCGCAAGCGCGGGTCTTCGTCGAGCGGGGAGCCCACCGCATCTCCCCCTTCTTCATCCCCATGATGATCGCTAACATGGCCTCGGGCCAACTGGCCATGAAGTACGGGCTGATGGGGCCGAGTTCCACCTCGGTCACGGCCTGCACCACCGGGGCCGACGCCATTGGCAACGCCTACTACGTCATCCAGCGCGGCGACGCCGAGATCATGCTGGCCGGGGGCACCGAAGCCGCTGTGACCCCCATGGCAATGGGCGGCTTTGGGGTGATGAAGGCCCTCTCTACCCGCAACGACGAGCCCGAGAAGGCCAGCCGTCCCTTCACCGCCAGCCGCGACGGCTTCGTGCTCTCTGAAGGGGCCGCGGTGCTGGTGCTGGAGGACTACGAGCACGCCAGGGCGCGCGGGGCCCGCATCTACGCCGAGCTGGTGGGCTTTGGTCGTAGCGCCGACGCCCACCACATCACCGAGCCGCACCCCGAGGGATTGGGGGCCAAGCTGGCCATGGAAGCTGCCCTGCGCGATGCCAGGGTGGGACCGGAAGTCGTCGGGCACATCAACGCCCACGCCACCTCGACGCCGGTGGGCGACCGGGCGGAGACGCTGGCGATCAAGAGGGTCTTCGGGGAGCGGGCCTACCAGATCCCCATCACCGCCACCAAGAGCATGACCGGGCACCTGTTGGGGGCCGCTGGGGCAGTCGAAGCCGTGGCCAGCATCCAGGCCATCACCTCCGGCATCCTGCCCCCCACCATCAACCTAGACGACCCCGACCCCGAGCTCGACCTCGACTACATCCCCAATACCCCGCGCGAAAAGCGGGTGGATTACGTGCTCTCCAACTCCTTCGCCTTCGGGGGGATGAACGCTTCCTTGCTGTTCAAGCGGGTGTAAACCCGAAGGCTGCTACAAGCAGCGAAACCTGGTATCAAAACCGAATGCCGCCCGCACTCTCGCCATAGCGGGACAGCACTTGGTCGATAATCCAGCCCGTAGCAGCCACGTAGAGCCATATCGGAACCGTCCAGCGGGCCCAGGCGCGGTGGATGCTGAAGCGCCCCTTGAGGGCGTTGTAGATCAGCCAGATCACCAGCGGGCCGTTGAGCGCGGCCAGGAGGGTGTGACTGATCAGCAGGGCGTAGTAGGCTCCGCGCCATTCTTCAGGCCCGACGTAGCGGGTGGTGCCGTACAGACCCCACTTGAGTAGGTAAAACACCAAAAACAGCGCGGCCAGCACGGTAGCGGTGAGCATGACCCTGGGATGCCACACCCGGTTACCGCGCTTGATGAGGATCACTCCCATGATGACTGCGATGCCCGAAAGGCCAATCAAGCTCGCAGCGATGTCACCCAATAGCTGACTCATGCTTCCCCCATGCTCTTACCTTCGAGTTCTTCCCGCAGCTTCTCGGCAAAACGCCGCACCCGCTCCTCGCGCGAGGTACGAGCGTAGCTGTAGCCCAGCATGAACACCCGCTCGGCTTCGGAGTGCTTTCCCAGGCGCCTGTGCAGCTGCGCCAGCCGCAGATGAGCCAGCGCCATCAAGCCATCGCGTTCACTGCCGGGGCGGGCGGCCTCGAGCAGCGCTATGGCTTCCTTGAATTTACCCACCGCCTCCGCCGGAGCCATGTCGCGGGCATCCTGCAAGATCTCGGCGGCCTGATCCAGAAGGCGTTGCACGCAGAAAGTATAAGGCGGAATGCCGAATGTTTGTCCGCTTGAGGAAGGGTGTTTGGCATACGACCGAGCCGATATGATGTCGGGCGATATGACTCCGCTGGAAGCCTTTGAACTCCTGGATCTGCGCGTGGGACGGGTAGTCCGTGCCGAGCCCAACACCGAGGCCCGCAAACCGGCCTACAAGCTGTGGATCGACTTCGGGCCGCTGGGTCAGAAAGCCAGCTCGGCCCAGCTCACCGCGCTGTACACGCCCGAGGAATTGGTGGGTCGCTTGGTGATTGCCGCCGTCAACTTGGGGAGCCGCAAAATCGCGGGCTTTACTTCGGAGGTGCTGGTGCTGGGCCTGCCTGACGCGGAAGGGCGGGTAGTGCTGCTCGAGCCCGAGCGCGAGGTTCCCCTGGGCGGGCGCGTTTACTAGGCCTCGCGCCGCACCAGGCTCTCGAGCAGTTCCAGCGCGGACGCCGCTGCTTGAGGATGGGGCAGCTGGGCCAGGACGGGCTTCAGGGCCTCCAGGCCTTCGTCCAGCATGCCCTCGGCCACCCCTTGGGCGTAGGCCACCGCGCCGGACTCCAGCAGACGTCGGTGCAGCCATTCCACCTCCGGAACGGGCTTTCCCTCGCGGGGGAGGCGCAGCAAAGCTTCGGCCCTGGCGCGCTCCTGGGGTTCGGCCTGGCGCAGGAAGTGCAGCAGGATCAGGGTGCGCTTGCCCTCCCAGAGGTCTCCGGCGATCTCCTTGCCGTACTTCTGATGCTCTCCCACCAGGTTGAGCACGTCGTCGATGATCTGAAAACCCAACCCCAGCTTTATCCCGGCCTGCTCGAAGACGGCTGGCGGCTGCTCCCCCGCCGCCAGCGCCCCCAGTCGCAGGGGAGCCACCGCTGTATAGTAGGCGGCTTTCTGGCGGCACATCTCGAGGTAATCGGCTTCCGTCAAATCGAAGCGCTGGCGCTCGACCCAGGTCATCTCGAGATGCTGCCCTTGAGCGGTGAGCTCGACCAGGCGCACGAACTCACGCAACACCTCCTTGGGCGCTTCAGCCTCGATGAGCATGGCCCACATCCGCGCGTGCAGGGCGTCCCCGGCGTTGAGCGCGAGGGGCAGGCCATAGAGCTTGTGTAACGCGGGCTTTCCCCGGCGCTCGTCGGAGGCGTCTTCGATGTCGTCGTGGATCAGCGCCCAGTTCTGAAACAGCTCGAGGGCCGCCGCCACCGGCAGCAGGCGCTCGAGCCCCACCCCGTAGGCCAAGCCGGCGTAGCACAGCAACGCGCCCCGCAGCATCTTGCCCCCACGCTCAGGGTAATCGCGCAGCAGACGGGCATACTCGGCGAGTTCAGGACGGTAGGCCGCCTCGGGGCGGGGCAACGCCCCCAACACGTGCTGCCGGATGGCCTCGCGCAGGTCGTGGAGGGTGAGCATAGCTGCAACAATACCGCCTTCGCGGACGATGGGGTAGGCCGGGCGGGCGCGGGGAACCCTAGGGTAAGGGAACGCCCTGCGGCTTATGGGGGAAACACTGCTTCTGCGGATGAAGAGCCTGAGGCGGGAGAACCCCAGTTGGGGGCGGTGGCCCATCTGGAGGGGATGGGAAGGGTGAAGACCCACCTTCGTCAGAGCCTTCAGACACCTTGGCCGAGTACACACGATTTACGATTTCATCCATCGTCCATATAATTTGCCTCGGCAATCTCTGCCAAGAATGCCTAAACGCACCAAGAGGAGGTTTCATGAGACACCTCAGTAAGCTAGCAGCTTTATGGCTCATCGGAGCGGGTCTGGCCCTTGCGGGGCCACAGGATAACAGCCTGGTGGTGGGGGCTTCGCAGGAGCCCAGGGTATTGATGGGCGACTTCCTCGACGTGATCTCCAACCAGGCCATCAAGTCGGAGATCCAGCAGTACCTCTTCACCCCGCTGGTGGGCTTCGACGCCAACAGCCAAAACACCGCCAACCTGGTCACCGAAGTGCCGACCCTGGCCAACAGGAGGCTGCGGGCCGTCGACATCGGGGGCGGCAAGAAGCGCCTGGAGATGGACCTGACCCTCAAGCCCGGCCTCAAGTGGTCTGACGGCAACGACTTCACCACCGAGGACATCGCCTTCTACTACGAGGTGGGCAAGGCCAAGGGCATGCCGGTGCTCAACCCCGACTACTGGCAACGGATCAAGCTCACCGTCAAGGACAAGCAGAACTTCACCGTGACCTTCGAGCCGGCCTACTACTACGACACCTACGGCAGCCCCATCGGCTACGCCCCGGCCCACCTGCTCAGAGAGGAGTGGAACAAGACCAAGGCCGCGGCGGCCCCCCTGGACCCTGACAAAGACGCTCAGAGGCTCAACGAGCTCTACAGGGGCTTCTTCAACAAGTTCAGCACCCCGCAGTTCCTCAACTCGGGCAAGTACCCCTCCATGGGCCCCTTCAAGGTCTCCCGCTGGGTGCCCAACTCCACCTTGGAGATGGTGCGCAACCCCAACTTCCCCCTCATCCCGGCGGGCGGGGCCGATAAGTACGTGCAGAAGGTGGTCTACCGCTTCATCCAGAACACCAACTCCCTGCTGGTGGCCATCCTGGGGGGCGGCATCGACGCCACCTCCTCGGTTGCCCTGACCTTTGACCAAGGGCGCAGCAAGCAGCTCACCAGCCGCGCTCCAGGCCGCTTCGATATCTGGTTCGTACCGGGGGCCATCTGGGAGCACATCGACATCAACAAGTTCACCAACTGCCAACAGGTAGCCGACTTGCAGCTCAACGACGTACGCACCCGCCAGGCGCTGCTGTACGCCATGAACCGCGAGGGCCTGGTCAAGGCCTTCTTCGATGGGCTCCAACCGGTGGCCCACACCTGGATCGCCCCGGTGAATCCCCTCTCCAACCAGAAGGTGCAGACCTACCCCTACGACCCCAACAGGGCCAAGCAGCTCCTGGCCGAGCTGGGCTGGAGGCCGGGGCCGGATGGCATCCTGCAGCGCACCGTGGGCAACCGCACCGTGCGCTTCGAAATCGAGTTCGTGACCACTGCCGGCAACGCCGTGCGCGAGCGCACCCAGCAGTTCTTCGCGGAGAACCTCAAGCAGGTGGGCATCGCGCTCAAGATCAACAACGCCCCCTCCTCGGTGGTCTTCGCCGACGACTTCATCCAGCGGGCCAGCGAGTGCAAGTGGACGGGGATGTTCGAGTTCGCTTGGATCTCGAGCCTCTCCGAAGACGGCAGCCTCTTCCAGTACAAGAACCTCAACACCGGGGCCATCTTCGTACCTACCAAGGACAACAACTACCAGGGTCAGAACATCGGCGGCTGGCGCAACGACCAGTTCGACAGGCTGACCAGCCAGGGCACCATCGAGTTCGACGAGGGCGAGCGCAAAGATCTCTTCGCCCAGGCCCAGGAGATCTGGGCTAGGGAAGTGCCGGCCCTGCCGCTTTACTTCCGCTCCAACCCCTACGTGGTCAAGAAGGGCCTGGTGAACTACGTAGTCTCGGCCTACTCCGGCGGTTTTGGCTACCCAGGCTGGAACGCTTGGGAGATTGGCTGGGAGAGCCGGGGAGCCCAGAAGAGGTGGGACCAGGCTAGGTACGCCCCCTCCGCCCGGTAGTTCACGGTGGCTTCAGAACAACTTAGACTGAGGCCCGCCCCAGGGCGGGCCTCGCTTTCGGGCATAGGTCGAAAAGGTAATATAGGGACAAACTGAGGAGATAATGTTTGCTTACACGGTACGCCGGCTGCTTCAGATGGTGCCGCTTTTGTTCGCGGCCTCGGTGGTGATCTACGCGCTTCTGGCCTTGCAGCCGGGGGATCCATTGGACCAGTTGCGTCAGGCCAACCCCCGCATCACCGCCGAGCAGCTCGAGGCCCTCAAGCGCGCCTACGGTCTGGACCAGCCCATCTACGTGCGTTACTTCAAGTGGCTGGGCCGGGCGTTGCAAGGCGACCTGGGCCTCAGCCGCGACTACGGCATCTCGGCAGCGCAGTTCATCTTTCAGCAGCGCCTGCCCTACACCCTTCTGCTCTCCGGGCTGGCTCTGCTGATCTCCCTGGCGGTGGCCATCCCGGTGGGGATCTTCTCGGCGGTGCGGCAGTACTCCACCGCCGATTACGCCATCACCACCCTGGCTTTCATGGGGTACTCCATGCCGGTCTTCTTCTTGGGCATCCTGCTTTTGTTCTTGTTCACGGTCTGGATTCCCGACCACCTCGCCTTCTTCCCCCGCTTCCCCATCGGGGGGGTGCCCAACCTGCTGTGGTCGGACGTGCGCTCGGGCAACGTGGGGTTTTTGGCTTTCCTCGGGCAGTGGGCCTGGCACCTGGTTCTGCCGGTTCTGGCCCTCTCGGTGATCCAGATGGCCACCTATACCCGCTTCATGCGAGCCAGCCTGCTCGAGGTGCTGAACCAAGACTTCGTGCGCACTGCTCGAGCCAAGGGGTTGGCCGAGCGCAAGGTGCTCTATAAACACGCCCTGCGAAACGCCCTGATCCCTATCGTGACCGTGGTGGGTCTGGCCATACCCGGGGTTCTGAGCGGGGCGGTAATCACCGAGACCATCTTCTCCTGGCCGGGCATGGGACGGGCCATCTTCGACTCGCTGGTGGCTAAGGACTACAACGTGGCCATGGCCGCCCTGGCTTTCCTGGCCTTTCTCACCGCCCTCTTCAACCTGATCACCGACCTCATGTATGCGGTGGTAGACCCCCGCATCCGCTACAGCTAGGAGGTGCCATGCTAAGCGTCGCTCATCCTGCCAAACCTCAAAGCGCCTGGGCCCTAGCCTGGCGCCGCTTCCGCAAGCACCGCCTGGCCATGGGCGCCCTGGTGGTGGTGCTCCTTCTGGTGCTGATGGCCCTCCTAGCCCCCCTGCTGGCCCCCTACGACCCCACCGCCCAACCCACCGGAGGCGATCTGGCTTCCTTTTACTTTCAAGGCCCCAGCCGCGAGCACTGGCTGGGCACCGACGACCTAGGCCGCGACGTGCTCTCACGCATCATCTACGGCTCGCGCATCTCGCTGCTGGTGGGCTTCACCGTGGCCATTTCGGCGGTGATTTTGGGGACCATCTTGGGCACGCTGGCCGGCTATTTCTCGGGCCGCCCCCTGCGCTTTTACGTAGGCCCCCTGGCCCCTCAGGGTTGGCACCCTCCCCTCTTCGCCTTGTGGCGGGTGATCTCCTGGGTGCTTTTCTACGCTTTCCTCTACTTCGTGGCCCGTCTGAGCTGGATGCTGGCCTCCGACGCGGTGCGGGCCGTGCTGGGGGGAAGCTGGACTCCGGGCAACGCCCTCTCGAGCCTGGCCCTCCTACTGGTGTGGGCCCTGGTGGCCCTGGCCGCGGTCTGGGGCTTGTGGGGCCGGTTGCAGTTGGACCTAGACATCGTCATCAGCCGCCTGATCGACTTCATGCTGACCATCCCTACCCTGCCGCTGCTGCTGGTGCTCTCGGCGCTGCTGCGCGACCCTGGGGTGGCGGTGGGCCGTTGGGCCGAGGCCCTCTTCGGCAGCGCGGCCAGCGTGTTCATCATCATCAGCATCCTGGTGATCTTCGGCTGGATCACCATCGCCCGGCTGGTGCGCGGGGCCGTCCTCTCCCTGCGCGAGCAGGAGTTCGCCGCCGCGGCTCAGGCCCTGGGGGCTTCCGAGGCTCGGGTGATGTTCCGCCACCTGGTACCCAACGCCATCGCCCCCATCATCGTGCAAGCCACCCTCGAGGTGGGCAATGCCATCCTGGTCGAGGCTGCGCTCTCCTTCTTGGGCTTCGGCATCCAGCCCCCCGTCGCCACCTGGGGCAACATGCTCACCAACGCCCAGGAGTACATCTTCAGCGCCCCCTGGCTGGCCCTGGCACCGGGTTTCATGATCTTCCTCACGGTGCTGGCGTTCAACTACCTGGGCGACGGCCTGCGGGACGCGCTCGACCCCAGAAGCCGCTTGTAGCTGTTACAGTTAAGCCGTGTACCGACAGCCGCGAGAAGCTTTCGAAGCCCGCGTGCATACCGCCGAACACCGCATCTACGGGCAGATCTACCTGATCCCCGGCAGCGGCACGGCGGACCTTCTGAACGCCGAGGGCAAGGCGTACCTTCCGGTAACCGGCGCCCTGCTGTATCAAGCGGGCCATAAGCACCCTCCCGAGGCCGGTGAACTCAAGGCCAGCAGTGCCTTCGTGGCCCTGCAGAAAACACAGCTGCGTTGGCTGGTGGGGGGCCGACCGGCCACGCTGCGCACCTCCAGGGCCATGCTGGAGAAAAAACGGCTGGCCCTGCTGTATGGCTCGTACTTGCTGGCCGGAGATCTGGAGATCCCTAAGGGAGTGCGGCTTTCGGACTATCTTTCCTCCACCAAGCCCTTCCAGACGCTCTACGCGGCGGGCCTATACCTTTTGCAGCCACAAAAACCCGTCGTGGAGCTCGAGCCCTACGAGACCTTCGAGTTCGTGACGGTCAACCTACACCAGACGGCGGGGGTGATCGAAGCCCCCGCCCCTTCCGGTCAGGATACGCGGCTTACCCTGTTTGGCTGAGTGGCCGGCTACTGGCGCTTGAGCAGGTAAACGGTCAGCTCGCGGTTGTTGCGCAGCTGAAGTTGGAACTCGAAGGGCTGGTACCCGGCGGCCTCGATGCGAAGGGTGTATTCGCCGGCCTCGAGCCCCTGAAACACCACCTCCGCCCCGCTCCGGGTGTCGACCGCGAGGCCAGCGCGGCTCAGCTCGACCTGGGCACCCTCAATCCCCGTGACCACCTTGAGCAAGCAGGGGCACAGCGCGTCGCTGCTGACCACCCCCACCCGCTCTTGCGGCATCGTGGGCTCAGGGGCGGAGGTTTCGTCGGTGGGCGGTGAGGTCTGCGGGGTTTGGGCAGGGGTTTGAGGGGCTGGCGCGGGCGGCTCGGTGAGAGTGGGCTGCGTGGGGGGCGGGGTCTGGGGTTCTGTCGCGGTGGCGGGGGGGTTCTCGAGCAAGGCCACCGGGTTGGTGTTCCAGGGCTGGGCGACGTTGAGAGCGGGAAACAAAAACAAAGCCAGCACCAGACCCACGAACATGGTGGTCATTTTTCCCCGCACCCTCGAGGGCAGAAACAGCGCCAGCAGGAAAAGACCCACCCCCGCCAGGCCCACGATCAAATAGGCCTGGCCTTGACGCCACAGGCCCAGCGAGGGGATCAGCAGCGAACCCAGGGCCAGCCCGATCAACAGGAGCACCGCCCCCACCCTGGGATTGCGCGAGAGCGTGAGCAGGCTGACGAGGAACAGGAGCGCTCCGAGAATTCCACCGAACCAAAAGACCATTTCCATGCGCAACCTCCTCGAATGGCCGCTGGTTTACTTATAACACACAGCAGCTCGGGTGAAACTCTTGCTGGTTACAGGGTTGCCATCCTTGACGGGGGTGTTGACGGCCTGATAACGTTGATCTGATCGGCTAGGGGTGCCCCCGCGGGGGCTGAGAACAGGGTGACCCCTGTAACCCTTGGAACCTGATCCGGTTAGTACCGGCGGAGGGAAGCCCATGGAGAAATCTTTCCAACCCAACATATACCCCATTCCTCCTGGCCCTTCGCCGGTCCAGGAGGTGGTTTTTTGTTAGGAAAGCTGTATCTGGTCGCGAGCCCCCGACCCGGCCAGCCGGAGGCGGAGTTGCTGGGCCGCCTCGAGGCCGCCCTGGACGGCGGGGTCGAACTGCTGCAGCTGCGGGCCAAGGACCTCGAGGCCCAGGCTATCCTCGAGCTCGGTGAAAAGCTGCGGGAGCTGTGCGGGCGTTACCGGGTGCCGCTGGTGATCAACGACCGCCCCGACCTCGCCACCGTACTGGAAGCCGAGGGGGTGCACCTGGGACAGGGGGACCTGAGCGTGGCCCAGGCTCGGCGCTTCTTCGCGGGCTGGATTGGTCGCAGCACCCACGCAGCTGAGCAGGCCCTGCGGGAGCAGGCCGCGCTCGAGGGGAGTGAGGGCTATCTTTCGGTGGGGCCGGTTTGGGAAACCCCCACCAAACCCGGGCGGCCTGCCACGGGCCTGGCGTACGTGCGGTGGGCGGCGCAAAACCTTCGGGTGCCCTGGTTTGCCATCGGGGGCATCGACGAGCACACCCTACCCAAGGTGCTGGAGGCTGGAGCCCGACGGGTAGCGGTGGTGCGGGCCATCCTGGACGCCCCTCATCCCCAGCAGGTCGCCGCGCGCATGCGGAGGTGGCTGGATGGTCTGGATTAACGGCAAGGCCGTGGAGGCCGAGGGAAAGAGCCTGAGCGAGGTCGTCGAGGCCGTGTGCGGCCAGCGGGGAATAAGCCTCGAGGCGGTCGCCGTGATGCTCAACGACGAAATCTGGGTCAAAGGCCGCTGGCCCAACCGCCCCCTGGCGGCGGGGGACGTGGTGGAGGTCGTGGCCATGATGCAGGGGGGCTAGCCGTGAGTGAGCTGGTGATCGCAGGTCAGCGCCTGAGGGGCCGCCTGTTCGTGGGCACGGGCAAGTACCGCGACTTCGCGCTGATGCAGGAGGCGCTCGAGGCCGCCGGGGCCGAGGTGGTGACCGTCTCGATCCGGCGCGTCGAGGTGGGGGCGGCGGGGCACCAGGGCCTGCTGGAGGCGCTGGACTGGCAGCGCTACCGGGTGCTCCCCAACACCGCCGGAGCCCGCACGGCCGTCGAGGCTTTGCGCCTGGCCCGGCTGGGGCGGGCCATCACAGGGAGCGACTGGGTGAAGCTGGAGGTGATCCCTGACCCCACCTACCTCCTCCCCGACCCCCTGGAGACCCTAAAGGCGGCGGAGATCCTGTTGCAGGAAGGTTTTGTCGTCTTACCCTACATGGCCCCCGACCTGGTCCTGGCCCGGCGCCTGGCCGCTTTGGGCACGGCCACGGTGATGCCCCTGGCCGCCCCCATCGGTTCGGGCTGGGGGGTGCGGACCCGGGCCCTTCTAGAGCTTTTCGCTCGGGAAAGGACGGCTTTGCCCCCGGTGGTGGTGGATGCGGGACTGGGCCTCCCTTCCCACGCGGCGGAGGTCATGGAGCTGGGGTTGGATGCCGTGCTGGTCAACACCGCCATCGCCGAGGCGGAGGATCCCCCGGCCATGGCCGAGGCCTTTAGGCTGGCGGTGGAGGCGGGAAGGAAGGCCTTTCTGGCGGGGCCCATGCGGCCGAGGGAAGGGGCAAGCCCATCCAGTCCCACGACCGGCGTTCCCTTGGGGAGGGAGGGGTGAGGGCCGAGGTGGCCGTGGTGGGGGCGGGGATCATCGGGGCCCTTACGGCCTATGAGCTGGCCAAGCGGGGCCTCGAGGTCCTCCTCCTGGATGCGGAAAAGCCCGGGGCCGCCACCCTGGCCAGCGCCGGCATGCTGGCCCCCTACCCCGAGGGGCTTTCAGGGGAGCTCTTACAGGCGGGCCTCTTGGCCCTTACCCATTACCGAGACCTCGTGGCCGAGTTGGGGGAAAAGGGCTTCCCCGTGGAGGCGGGTTTTTCCGGCACCTACGTGGCCGCGCTAACCCCGGGGGAGAAGGAGGCCTGGGAGGCCGAGGCCCCCCTACCCTACCCGGTGCGGGGGGGCCTGGGGGCCAGGGCCTTTCCTGGAGGGTACGTGCACCCTAAGGCCCTAAGGGAGGCCCTCCTTGGGGTCCTGAGGGGCATGGGGGTTCCTTACCTGAAGGCCGAGGCCACGGGGGTTGGGGAGGGAAAGGTCCTCCTCGCCGAGGGGGAGGTACGGGCCCGGCGCATCCTCCTGGCCGTGGGGGCCTGGGGGGAGCGGTTCGGTCTCGGGGTGCGCCCCCTCAAGGGGGAGGCCCTTCTCCTGGAAGGCCCCTCCCCACCCGCCCCCCTTTTCGCCGGGGAAGGCTACCTCCTGCCCCGGGAGGGTGGGGTTTACCTGGGGGCCACGGGGAGGGAGGAGTGGCAAGAGGGTGTGGACCTCTTTGGGCTGAGGTGGCTTGCGGATTACGCCCACGAGCGGTTCCCCGCTTTGGGAGGGTCCCGCTTCCGGGGGGTGGTCTTCGGCTACCGGCCCCTGGGGGAGGTTTTTGTGGGGGAGGTGGGGGAGGGCGTCTACGCGGCCACGGGCCACGGTAGGAACGGCGTCCTCCTCGCGCCCTGGACGGCGAAGCGGCTTTTGCAGCTCATGGGGGTGGAGGGATGACGCAGCTGGAGGCGGCGAGGAAGGGCATCGTCACCGAGGAAATGGCCTACGTGGCAGAGCGAGAGGGGGTTTCCCCCGAGTTCGTGCGGGAAGGGGTGGCCCGGGGGAGGATCGTGATTCCCCGGAACCCCAACCACCGCACCCTCACCGACTTCAAGGGCATCGGGGAGGGTTTGGGCGTCAAGGTGAACGCCAACCTGGGCACCTCCTACGATTACGTGGACCTGGAGGCCGAGGTGGAGAAGGCCAGGGTAGCCATCCGCTATGGGGCGGACACCCTCATGGACCTCTCCACCGGGGGGGATCTGAAGGAGATTCGGCGGCGCATCCTCGAGGTGGCCAGTGTTCCCTTGGGCACCGTGCCCATCTACGAGGCGGAGTTTAGGGCGGCCAGGCGCAAGAACTTCTTTGACCTGTCGGCAGGCGAGCTTTTCCAGGTCATAGAGGAGCACGGGAAGGAGGGGGTGGACTACATCACCGTCCACGTGGGAGTGACCCTGAAGAACCTGGAGGTGTACCGGCATAGCCCCCGCACCACGGGCATCGTGAGCCGGGGCGGGGGGCTTATGGCCGCCTGGATGCTCCACCGGGGGGAGGAAAACCCCCTCTATGCCCGTTTTGACGACCTTCTGGACATCGCCCGCACCTACGACATGACCCTTTCCCTGGGGGATGGCCTGCGGCCGGGTTCGTTGGCCGATAGCACCGACCGGGCCCAGATCGCCGAGCTCCTCACCATCGGCGAGCTGGTGGAAAGGGCCAGGCGGGCCGGGGTCCAGGCCATGGTGGAGGGTCCGGGGCACATTCCCCTGAACGAGGTGGCCACCAACGTCCAGATCCAGAAGAAGCTCACGGGCTATGCGCCCTTCTACATCCTGGGCATGCTGCCCGTGGACACCGCCGCCGGTTTTGACCACATCGCCGGGGCCATCGGCGGGGCCTTGGCGGGTTGGATGGGGGCGGACATGCTCTGCTACCTGACCCCCGCGGAGCACCTGGGCCTGCCCACCGCCGGGTACGTGAAGGAGGGGGTCATCGCCTTCAAGATCGCGGCCCACGCCGCGGATGTGGCCCGGGGGAATCCCCAAGCCCTACAGCGGAACCGGCGCATGTCCGAGGCCCGCTACCGCCTGGACTGGGAAGCCCAGTTTGCCCTCTGTCTTTTCCCCGAGGAGGCGCGGCGGCTTAAGGAGGAGCGGGGCTCCCGCACCAAGGCCTGCAGCATGTGCGGCCCCTTTTGCCCCATGAACCTGGTGGAGGCGGTGCTCAGGGGCAAGGAGCGTCTGGAGCTGCCGGTGGCATGAGGGTGGCCCTGACCATCGCCGGTTCGGACTCTGGGGGCGGGGCAGGGGTGCAGGCGGACCTCAAGGTCTTCTTCCGCTTCGGGCTCTACGGTACGAGCGCCCTCACCCTGGTGACCGCCCAGAACACCCTGGGGGTAGAGCGCCTCCACCTCCTTCCCCCGAGCCTGGTCTACCAGCAGATTCGGAGCGTGGCCGAGGACCTACCCGTTCACGCGGCCAAAACCGGGGCCCTGGGCAGCGCCGAGATCGTAGAGGCGGTGGCCGCAGGGATAAGGCGCCACGGGATCGCCCCCTTGGTGGTGGATCCGGTGATGGTGGCCAAGGGCGGGGACCCCCTCCTGGCCCCCGAGGCGGTGGCGGCTCTAAAGGAGAGGCTTTTCCCCTTGACCGACCTCATCACCCCGAACCGCCTCGAGGCCGAGGCCCTCCTGGGCCGCCCCATCCGCACCCTTGAGGAAGCGGAGGAGGCAGCTTTGGCCCTTTTGGCGCTAGGACCTAGGGCCGTGCTCCTCAAGGGGGGGCACCTGGAGGGGGAGGAGGCGGTGGACCTCCTCGCCACCCGGGAAGGGGTGCGGGCCTTTAGCGCCCCCAGGGTCGCCACCCGCAACACCCACGGCACGGGCTGCACCCTTTCCGCCGCCATCACCGCCCTCTTGGCCTTGGGCAAACCCCTGGCCGAGGCGGTGGCCGAGGCCAAGGCCTACCTCACCCGCGCCCTTAGGAGCGCGCCCCCCTTGGGTCAGGGGCATGGCCCCCTCAACCACTTTGCCTGAGCTCGAGGCCTCGCGCTTCACGCTGGTTGTAGCCTCTTCAGCGTGTGCGCTAGACTGAGGCTAAGGAGGCAATGCAATGGGTATTCTCGATCGCCTGAGCCGGCTGATCCGGGCCAACATCAACGACCTGCTCAAACGGGCTGAGGACCCCGAGAAAATCATCGAGCAGGCCCTCGAGGACATGCGCGCGGCCCTGCGCGATGCCCGCGAGGAAGTGGCCGGTGCCATAGCCGAGCAGAAAAAGCTCGAGCGCGAACAACAGAGCTACGCCGAGCAGGCGCGGGCCTGGGAGCTCAAGGCTGCCGAGGCCCTCAAGGGCGGGCGCGAAGACCTGGCCCGCGAGGCCCTCAAGCGCAAGCAGCAGGCCCAAACCCTCTCCGAGGGCTTTGCCCAGCAGCTAGCCCAGCAGAGCAGCTTGGTGCAGCAACTCATGACCCAGCTCAAGGCCCTCGAGGCCAAGATTCAGGAGGCCGAGGCCAAGAAGGCCCTGCTCCTGGCCCGAAAGAAGGGCGTAGAAGCCGCGGAAACCGTGCGGCGCTTCGAGTCCAAGGTGGATGCTCACAGCGCCGTGGAGGCCTTCGAGGACATGGAACGCCGCATCGAGGCGATGGAGGACCGCCACCAGGCCATGGCTGAGATGGACAAGAGCGACATTGAGAAGGAACTGGCCGAGCTGGGTACCGACAAGGCCGTCGAAGACGACCTTACCCGCCTCAAACGCGAGCTCGGCATGAGCTGAACATGCTAACGTGAGCCCCGACCGGACGAATGACCCGGTCGGGTGCACAATTGAGCCATGCTGGCTTTGGGAGAGATCCTGCTCTTGCTGGGGGTGTTGGGGGTGGTGTTGTGGGTTCTGTCCGCGCCCGGCAGTACGCCCCAGGATGAGCGCCTGGAGCGTGCCCTGGCCGAATTGCGCCGCCAGCGGACCCAGCTGGGCAAGCCTTTGCGGAGGTTGGTGTCCCAGGCAATTCGCTACGGCCAGGAGCTGCGTGGCCTACGCCGGAGCATGGCCGAACTCGAGCGCCGCCTCGCCGAGCGTCAGACCGCCGACAGCGCGAGCATCTCCACCACCCGCGAGCGGCTGCAGAGCCGCTATGAGCAGCTAGCCCGGGCCTACGAGGGGGGGGTGGAGTTGCTGGAGAACCTGGGGACCGAACTCCTGTTGTGGCAGGGGCCGGAAGCCCCCAGGGGGTTCGAGGAACTCGAGGCCCTGCGCTCGAGCCTGCGTGAGCTGCTGAGCCGCCCTAAGGAGTGATACCGGATTCAAAAAGATAATCACCCAAACTAAAGACCTTCAGAGGCTATCTTTTTGAATCCTAGAGCACTCCCTTCGGTCGGGTCAGTTCGTCCCCATTCGGGAACGAACTGACCGAATCTGGTATGAGCAGGGACTCCGCATCCCAAGAAGCCCCCTCCCTGCTCTCACACCAAGCTGAACTCTCGGGGCGGGTTAGGAAAGTAAACTGATGGGCATGAAGTTGGCGTCCGTACCTTGGGCCATGCTCACCCTTCTGCTGGCCGTGCTGAGCGCTTGCGTGCCCCAAACTGATCAGAACACCCAGAGCAACCTCGGGCTCTCCTCCAACCAGGCCTACTTGCCCTTCCAGACCGGGGTGCAGTGGGCCTACCTGCCCCAGGATGCCGCTCCCAACGACCCACCCTACCGCCTCACCGTGCTGGGACCCGCCCCCTTCGGCGACCAGATCGCGGTGAAGTACCGCTTCGCCGGGCGGGGTGTACAGAAGGACTACTACCGCCAGATCGGCCCGGCGGGGGTCAGGCTGCTGGGTTACGAGGACGCGGTGAGCACCGCCGTGACCCGCTTCAACCCACCCATGCTCGAGTACCCCCCGGAAAGCCAGATCGCCACGGGTAGTCGCTGGGGTGGCGTCACCACGGTGGAGACCACCCTGTACCCCCCCAACGCCAGGCCCCAGGTGATCTATAAGGAGACCATCGAGTACAACTACCGCATCCTGGGCAAGGAGAAAGTCCGGGTTAGGGGTGGGGAGTTCGAGGTTTTCCGGGTGCAGTTCGAGGCCAAGGGCGGCACCGGAGCGGTGGACAGCCGCGAGATCTGGTTCGTGCCGGGGGTGGGTGAGGTTCGTACCAAGGAAGGCTTTGTGTTGGTTGCACGCAATTTCGGTTAGGCGCAGGCCCTAAAGTCTTAAGGGGAAGGGGGCTCCCTTGGTACTCGACAAAGTCAATAGCCCGTCTGACCTCAAGGCTCTTTCCGAAGCCGAGCTCTTGGCCCTGGCCGAGGAACTGCGCAGCGAGATCATCCGAGTGTGCGCTCAAAACGGTGGGCACCTGGCCTCTTCGCTCGGCGCCGTCGAGCTGATCGTGGCATTGCACAGGGTCTTCGACTCACCCCGCGACCGCATCCTCTTCGACGTAGGACACCAGGCTTACGCCCACAAACTCCTCACCGGGCGCAAGGGGGTCTTCCACACCATCCGCCAGGAAGGGGGCATCTCCGGCTTTACCAAAGTCAGCGAGTCGGAGCACGACGCCATCACCGTGGGCCACGCCAGCACCTCGCTGGCCAACGCCATCGGCATGGCCATCGCCCGCGACACCCTGGGCGAGAACTACCACATCGTGAGCGTCATCGGCGACGGCGCGCTCACCGGGGGCATGGCCCTGGCCGCGCTCAACGTCATCGGCGAGCAGCAACGCAAGATGCTGATCGTGCTCAACGACAACGAGATGAGCATCAGCGAGAACGTGGGCGCCCTCAACCGCTTCTTCAAGGAGTTGCAGGTCAAGAAGTGGGTACAGGACACTGAGCGGTGGGGCCGGGGGGTGCTCGAGACCATCTCCCCCAGGCTGTTCAACCTCGTCGACCGGGCCAAGGAAGCCGCCAAGCTGGTGCTGCACCAGGAGAACCCCTTCTATGCCTGGGGCCTGCGCTACGTGGGGCCGGTCGACGGGCACAACCTCAAGGGCCTGGTTCACCTCCTGCAGGAGCTCAAGGAACTCGACGGGCCCACCATCTTGCACATCGTCACCCAGAAGGGCAAGGGCTACAAGGTGGCCGAGGCCGACCCCATCTACTGGCACGGCCCACCCGGCTTCAACCCCGCAAAGCCCGAGAAGGTCTCCAAGGGCTACTCCTGGTCGGCGGCCTTCGGGGATGCGGTGACCGAGCTCGCCCACCTCGAGCCCCGCCTCTTCGTCATCACCCCGGCCATGCGCGAGGGCTCGGGGCTGGTAAAGTACTCGCAGACCCACCCCAGCCGCTACCTCGACACCGGCATCTGCGAGGACGTGGCCGCCACCGCCGCCGCGGGGATGGCTCTGCGCGGCCTCAAACCGGTGCTGGCGATCTACTCCACCTTCTTGCAGCGGGCCTACGACCAGGTGATCCACGACATCGCCATCGAAAAGCTGGACGTGGTGCTCGCCGTGGACCGCGCGGGCATCGTGGGCGGCGACGGCGCAACCCACAACGGTGTGTTCGACATCGCCTATCTGCGCACCGTTCCCAACGTGCAGATCGCGGCGCCTAAGGACGCCCTCGAGCTGCGGGCTATGCTCAAAAAAGCCCTCGAGCTTGGTGGTCCCGTCGCCATCCGCTACGCCCGTGACAACGTGGAGAAAGCTCCCGAAGGGAGCTGGCCCGACATCGCGTGGGGCAGGTGGGAGGTGCTGAAGGAGGGTTCGAAAGCCTACATCCTCGGCTTTGGCAAAACCCTCAGCTACGCCCTCGAGGCCGCGGGTGACAACCCCGAAGTCGGCGTGGTCAACGCCCGCTTCCTCAAGCCGCTCGACCGCGAGATGCTGGAAAAGCTGGCCCTGGAAGGCTACAAGCTGGTCACGGTGGAGGACCACCAGAAGATGGGCGGCTTTGGCTCGGCGGTGCTCGAGGCCCTGAGCGAGATGGGCTTCAAGCCCGACATCCGGGTGCTGGGCCTGCCCGATGTGTTCTTCGACCACGGCTCCATCGCCCGCATGCACCGCGAAGCGGGCATCGACGCTTCGGCCATCCTCGAGGCCCTGGCGCAGATGGGGGTGCGGGTGCGCAGGGTGGGGGCTACCGATAGCTGAATGCCCGAGACCCCCTCCTCTCTCACCGCAGCCTCGAGCCCACGCCGATCCGCGCCCCCCGAGCCCAGTCGGCGGCGGGCATGGGTTTCTTGCCCTCCGGCTGAACCTGCTGAAGCAGGATGGCTCCCTCTCCGGCGGCCACCGTGACGCCGCTCGAGTCCACCCCGAGCACCACTCCCGCCTCTCCCCTGCCCTCCACGGGCCGCATGGACAGCACCTTGACCCGTTTTCTCGGAAGCTCGAGCCGCGAAGCGCTACCCCCCGAATCGAGCCGCGAAGCGCTACCCCCTGGAAGTTCGAACCAGCTCCCCGGCCAGGGCTGCACTCCCCGGTGGCGGTTGTAGATCGCGCGGGCCGGACGCTCCCACACGATGCGCCCGTCTTCCTTCCCGAGCATGGGGGCGTGGGTGCCCTGGGCGGGTTGGGGGGTGAGGGTGAGGTGCTCGAGCCTGTCCAGCGCCTCCAGCAGCAGCTCGATGCCCTTGTCGCGCAAGCGCTCGGAGAGTTCTAGGGCCGTCTCATCCGGGTCTACGGGGGTGTGAAACTTGCTCACCACCGGCCCGGTGTCCATCCCCGCATCGGTTTGCATGATGCTCACCGCCGTCTGGGTGTCGCCGTTGATGAGGGTCCACTGCACCGGGGCGGGGCCACGGTACTTCGGCAGGTCGGAGGGGTGCAGGTTGAGAAAGCCATGGCGGGGCAGCTCGAGCAGCTCGGGGGGCAGGATTTTGCCGTAAGCCGCCGTCACCGCCACCTCCAGCTCCAGCTCGCGTACTTGCTCGAGGAATTCGGCGTTTTTCTTCAGCCTAGTGGGTTTCTCCAGCCGTAACCCCAGCTCGGTGGCCCGGCGGGCGACCGGGCAGGGGGTGAGCTCCAGGCCCCGCCCCGCGGGCTTGTCGGGCTGGGTGACCACCAGCAGCACCTGGTGGTGCCGGTGCAGGGCTTCGAGCACCGGCACCGCCCAGGCGGGGGAGCCGAAGAAGGCCACCCGGCGCCGGGGGCTGGAAGCTGGCGGCTGAGGAGGGTTCACCGCAGCCCCCGCTTTCAGCCCTTGACCTTCAGTTCCTTGAGAAAGGCCTTGGCCTGCCTCTGCAGGCGGGCCAGCTCCTCACGGTTGTCCTCGAGCCATTTGGCCTTGAGCTCCTTGGGCAGGCGCTCGAAGTAGAGCACCCCGTCGAGGTGATCGAGCTCGTGTTGGATCACCACCGCGTTGTAGCCCTCGGCCTCGTACACTTTGGGCTCGCCCCGCTCGTCTTGGTACTCCACCCGCACCCGCAAGGAGCGGGGCACGTTCTCGGCGTAGAGACCCGGTATCGAAAGGCAGCCCTCGGTGCTTGCTTGCTCTCCCTCGCGGAAAGTGATCACCGGGTTGACCATCACGTGCGTCTGGCGCACCCGGGTCCTGAGGTCGGCGTCCTCGCCCTCCTCCTCGTCCTCCTCGGAGTCGAGGTACTCCGCCCACACGAACAGGCGCTGTGACAGGCCCACCTGGGGGGCGGCCAGGCCCACCCCACGCGCTTCGAACATGGTCTCGAGCATGTTCTGAGCGATGTGGGGAATCTGGGAAAAGTCCGTGACCCTCAGTGCCCGCTTGCGCAGCACCGGGTCGCCAAACAAGCGCACGGTGTAGAGTTCAGCCATCCCGCGTCATTGTACGCGCTCGATGCGGAAAGTTCCCGTAACCCCGTTCACCACCTGCACTCCCTCAGGCAGCAGTAGCTCCAGGGGGGCCTCGAAGCGTCCGGTTTTGAGGGGAACCTTGGCCTCGATTCGCTCCAGATGTCGCAGCACCTGGGGGTCGCCCTGAACCTCGACGCTGGGGGGGAGGCTGGCCTCGAGCACCCGCCACCCCTGGGGAGCCGGCTGCAAGCGCAGGGGAAGCGTCCTGCGGGTGAGTAGAGGGCTCCGCTCGGTGATGCGCACCCGGTCGGGGGTGAGGATGAGGTCGCTCAGCGGTCTACCCTCGATGTCCACGGCCGTAAGCAGCACCACCTCGCTGCCGCCCTCCGCGTAGCCGATGGCCCTGTAGGCCTGGGTCACCAGGCTCGTCGGACCCCTGGCCTCGACCAGGCTCGGCTCCACCATCAACGACTGACTGGGGCTGTAGACGAAGACCGTGAGCGTCTTGGTCTCGTAGCGCTCCACCCTCGCTTCCACGCGGGCGGGCTCGAGGCTCACCAGCTCGACTCCGGTGGGCAGCCCCACCCGCACGTCGCGGATAAAATCCCCACTGTCCACGCCCGAGAGGTCGACGTAGGCGTTGACGGGGGTGAGGTTGCTGCCCTCCAGGAGCCTCGAGGGCCCCCGCAGCCGCAACTGCACCTGGGCGGGCAATCCCACCGCCACCCGGTCCCCGGCCAGGCCCAGCACCTGCAAGGGCCTCGTCAGGGAGCGCTCGGTCACCGGCTGGCTCTCACGCAATTGCAGCCATAGCAGCGCCGAGGCCAACAAGGCCAGCAGCTTGGCCGGGAGGTTGTGCAGCAGGCGGCTCACCCCTCACGCTCCTTCGGTCGCCAAAACCTGAACCCCGCTTCGGAGAGGTTGGCGGAGACCTGCAACTCCTCGCGGATACGCTCGCGCAACTCCACCGGCTGCAAGGGGGGAGAAAGCCGCCCCCCTTCGGCGATCCGCATGGTGCCACGCTCCTCGCTGACCACGATCACCAGCGCATCCGAGACCTCCGAGAGGCCGATGGCCGCTTTGTGGCGGGTGCCCAGGTACTTCTCCTGCTTCTCCGACAGCGGAAAGACGCACCCCGCTGCCAAAACCCGGTCACCCCGGAGGATCACCCCGCCGTCGTGTAGGGGGGTTTTGTTGACGAAAAGGCTCTCCAGCAGCCGCGCCGACAGGCGAGCATCGAGGTTTTCCCCGGTCGCAGCGAACTCACCCAAGGGGGTTTGGCGCTCGATGGCGATGAGGGCTCCGTAGCGCAGGGCACCCAGCCTCTCCACCGCCCGCACCAGCTCGCCTAGCTGGGCATCGGCCAAAGGCTGGCGCTGCAAGCGGCCCCGCCCGATGCGCTCCAAAGCCCCCCGCAGCTCCGGCTGAAACACCACGATCAACGCGAAAGCCCCCAGCGTGGCGGCATTCCCCAGCAGCCAGGAAAGACCGTTGAGCCCCAGGCGGGTCGCAATAAACCACACCAACAAGTACACCAGCAGGCCCCGCACCAGGTTGAGCGCCCGCGATTCCGCGATGAGAACGTATAGGTAATAAAACACCGTAGCAACCGCGAGAATATCCAGAGCATCGCGCCACGTGAGCACTCCTACAGGTTACAGTCATAAGCCCCGCAAAGTCTAAGCCCAACCTGAGTGGCCGCGCGGCCACTCGAGCCGGGGCCCGCTCCGAGCTTTATACTTGCTTTCGTGGTGTTGGATCCCGGCTTGGTGCGGGCTCGAGGGACGATCTCGAGCCTGTTTTTGCTGCACGGCTTCATCGCCGCTTCCTGGGTGGCCCGCATCCCGGCGGTGTCGGAGAGGCTTGGGCTGGAAGCGGTGGTGCTAGGCACCATCCTGATGGGCAACATGGCGGGGTCCTTGGCCGGGAGCATCACCAGCGGGGGCCTGGTAGACCGCTACGGCAGCCGCGCGACGGCGCGGTACGCGGCCCTGGCCTCGCTGGGGGGGCTGCTGTCGCTGGCGCTGGTGCCCAACGCCGTGTTGCTGTTCGTAGGGCTGGCAGTTTATGGCCTGCTGATGAGCTACCTCAACATCGCCATCAACGCCCAGGCCACCGCCCTCGAGGCCCGCTACGGGCGGCCCATCTTCTCCTCCTTCCACGCCATGTGGAGCCTGGGGGCACTGCTGGGGGCGCTCTCGGGGGCGGGGCTGGCGGGGTTGGGGCTCCACCCCCGCCTGCACTTCGCCCTCGTGGGGCTGGTGGGTGCGCTGATCGTGGGCGTGGGATGGCGGTGGCTGCTCGAGACCCCGACCCTCCCCATCCGCCGCGTCTTCGCCCTGCCCACCGGGCCACTGCTCTTCCTGGGGCTGATGGGTTTCTGCACCGCCATCAGCGACGGCTCGATCCCGGGCTGGAGCGGGGTCTACCTGCGCGGCCTAGGGGCTCCCGAGTCGGTTGCGGCCATGGGCTTCGCCGTGCACCAGAGCGTGATGATGCTGGGCCGCCTGAGCGGGGACTGGCTGGTCGCCCGTTTTGGCGCGGTCAAAGTGGTGCGCTATGGAGCGCTGTTCGGGGGCCTTGGCCTGGGGATCGGGGTGCTCAGCCAGAGCATAGAAGGGGCGTTGCTGGGCATAGCCTGCATGGGCTGGGGCATGGCCACGCTGTTTCCTATGATGTTCGCCGCGGCCTCCAACATCCCTGGGCTCTCGGCAGCCAGCGCCATCGCCAGCGTTTCCACCATGAGCACCCTCGGAGGCTTGGTGGGCCCACTGCTGCTGGGTGCGGTGGCCGAGGTGGGCGGCGTGCGCAGCAGTTTCCTGCTGGCGGCGATGCTGGCCGGAGCGGTGAGCTGGCTGGCCTTCTCGCTGTCGAGCTACCGGCCTAGGTCGCTATGATTGAGCCCATGCGCGCGCCGCTCAACATCCTCTCGATCCAGTCGTGGGTCTCCTACGGCCACGTGGGCAATGCCGCGGCGGTGTTTCCCTTGCAGCGTATGGGTTTCGAGGTATGGGCGGTCCACACCGTGCAGTTCTCCAACCACACCGGCTACGGGCAGTACAAGGGCAGCGTCTTCACCCCTGAACACCTCACCGCGGTCGTGCAGGGCATCGCCGAGCGGGGGGCGCTCGAGGCCTGCGACGCGGTGCTTTCGGGCTACATGGGCTCCGGCGCGACCGCCGAGGCCATCCTCTGGGCGCTGGAGCGGGTGCGCGAGGCCAACCCCCAAGCGCTGTACTGCTGCGACCCGGTGATGGGCGACGTAGGGCGCGGGGTCTTCGTGCGGCCCGAAATCCCCGAGGTCATGCGCTCGCAAGTGGTGCCACAGGCCGACATCCTCACCCCCAACCTCTTCGAGCTCGAGCTGCTCAGCGGCCATAGGATAAAGACCCTGGACCAGGCGCTCGAGGCCGCTGACGCCTTGCGCGAGCAAAGCCGCCCGCAGGGCCCGCGCATCGTGCTGGTGAGCAGCCTGCTGCGCCAGGATGTACCCAGCGGCCACATCGAGACCCTGGCGGTGGCCGAGGGCGGGGCCTGGGTGGTTCAAACCCCCATGATCCCCCTCGAGCCCCCCCGCAACGGCGCCGGCGACGTCCTCGCCGCGCTGTTCCTGGGCAACTACCTCAAGACCCAGGATCTGGTGGTGAGCCTGGAAAACAGTGTATCGGCGCTGTACAACCTGCTCGAGCTCACCCACCGGCGTGGCACGCGGGAAATCCAGCTCGTGGCCGCGCAGGAGGAGTACGTCAACCCCTCGAGGCGCTTCTTGGCCGAGCGGGTAGGGTGAGGGCTCTACTGGCAACTGCTCGCGCTGCAGCTAAAGTCCCTGCCCTTGTCGTAGGTGAGGGGGCTGGTGCCGAGCTCGAGGCCTTTCCCCAGCACCTTGAACCCGGCCGAGACCGCCGCGCTGGCCCCCAGGCCCGCCCGCACGGTGGCGGTGGCCGGGGAGGGGTTGAAGGTCATACCCACGTAGGGCTTGGCCTCGAGGGTGGGCCCCGCCACCCCGTAGAGCTTCACCTCCAGCACCATCTTGGCGTAAAGCTGGCCGTTGCCGCTGCTGGGCACGCTGTAGCTGAAGGAGGGGTTGAGGTTGAAGCTGGGCGGCGTCCACACCCCCACCCACTTCTGCGCCCCGTCGCGGTCGTACTTCACCCCGGCGTTGACGCTGAGCGTGGGCTGGATGCCGGCCTGGATGGTCACCTGGTTGTCGGCCCCGCCGGAAGCCCCCACCACCAGGCGCGGCGTGACCACCACCACCACCGGCACTGCCCCCACCAGGAAGGTCTGGCGCAAGGGGGCGAACTGCGCGACCGGCTGCTCGGTGCCCGCCGCCAGGCTGAACTTCTTGTCGGCCACGATCTTGGCCTGGAGCGAGGCGGTGAGGCTCCCGGCGAGCGCGGCCTCGAAAACATCCACGCTGGGCACGCTGCTGCCGCTGGCCTTGTTGATGACCAACCGGAACTTCGGGCTGAGCTTCTGCTGCACGAAGCCGTTGAGGGTCACGGTCACCCCAGCCACCGGCTGGAAGCTCACGTTGCTGATGTTGATCTTCCCGGTCACGTCCTGCACGCTCACGCCGGGCAGCGCCTGCACCAGGCTGTCCTGCCCGATCTGCAGGGTGCCGAAGTCCAGGCCGGCGTCGCCCGCGGCCACGGCCTCCTCGAGGCTGGCCTCCTCGGTCTTGAGGTACACCTTGCGCACGATCTGGGCGCCCACCTGCCGCGACTCGAGGGTGGTCACCTCGGTGATGCGGCGCACCAGCCCGTCGCCCTCGTCGCTGATGACGACTTGGCCGCTCTTCAGCTCCTTGTCGGTCTGCACGTACATCTCGCTGGCGGCCACCGAGTCCACCTCGGCCTCGGGGAGCACCACCGCGTTGGGGTCGAGGCTGAAGCCGCCCGGCTCGGCCGGGGTGCAGCCGGCGAGCAGGGCCAGCAGGGCTACCGTGCCGATCAGGAATCCGCGCATCACTGCACCGCCTCGAGGGTGGTCTCCGCCACGTCGCGCACGGCGGCCTGGCCGAGGTAGGCCTGGGTCTGTTGGTCGAGCTCTTCAGGGCTGAGCTTGCCGCGGAAGAGGCCCGGCGCCGAGACCGGCACGTCGGTGAAGAGCAGGCGGAAGCGCGAGATCCCAGTAGGCGGCAGCACCAAGTAGGTGGCCTGCCCCTGGGCGGTGACGTCGGTCTTGAGGGGGAGGGTGTGGGCGCCCGCCTCGAGCCGCACGTTGCGCTCGAGCACCACCGTGGTGGTGTCGGGGTCGACGGTGATCAGGGTGACGTAACCCGGTCGGCTGAGGGTGAAACTGAAGAAGACCCGCTCGCGCAGCTTGTACTTCCCGCCCACGCCGCGGTCGGGGGCGAAGCCGCCGATGACAGGCTGCAAGCCCCACTCGGCCCGCTGGGCGTCGCTCACGCCCAACCTCGGGGCGCAGCCTGCGAGAAGCGCCGCCAGGATCAGTCCGCTGAAAAACCTCATCATCAGAGTTTAGCAGCAAGGGCGCGAAGCCCGGCTTAAGCTGGCGTTGAGCTTGTTGCTATACTCCGCCCATGAAGCTGCTGCTGGTGATGCTGGGTGGGGCGCTGGGCTCGGCCCTGCGCTACGGCCTGGGGGCCTGGATCCAGGGGTGGGCCGGGCCCGGCTTCCCCTGGAGCACTCTCCTGATCAACGTCAGCGGAAGCTTCCTCATCGGCATCGTGCTCGAGCTCAGCTTAAAAGGCGCGCTGTCGGGGGAAGCCCGCTTGTTCCTGGCGGTGGGCTTCCTGGGCGGATACACCACTTTCTCCACCTTTAGCTGGGAGACCCTCACCCTGGCGCAGGGCGGCGAGTGGCTGCGGGCTATGGGCTACGTCCTGGGCAGCGTTCTGCTGGGCTTCGCGGCGGTGTGGGCAGGGTACTGGCTGGGCGAGCGACTCGGAGGTTAGGGATGAAACTCGAAGGAGAAGCCAAGCTTTTGCGCATCTTCATCGGCGAAAGCGACAAGTGGCAGGGTCGCCCGCTCTATGAGGCCATCGTGCTCGAGGCCAAACAGCATGGCCTGGCCGGGGCCACCGTGTTCAAGGGCGTCATGGGCTTCGGAGCCCACTCGCGCATCCACAGCGCCAAGGTACTCCAGCTCTCCGAAGACCTCCCCCTCATGATCGAGATCGTCGATAGCGAGGAGAAGATCCGCGCCTTCCTCCCCCTGCTCGACGCGATGGTGCGGGAGGGGTTGGTGACGCTCGAGCGCGTCGAGGTGATCCGCTACCAGTCCCGTTGATTCGGAGTGTGGGAATGCTTACCCGCCGATGGCAGGGCGGGGTCTAGACTCTGAGCCATGTTCGGCAAATTCCTCAAGAGGTCTCGCGACGCCGAGGAGGGACGGGTGCCGCCGGGGCAGGTGCTCACCGAGAAGTTCCCCGTGCTGACCTATGGCCCCACGCCCAGCCTGAAGCCCGAGGAGGTCAGGATTTTCCTCGACGGCTTGGTAGAGCAACCCCTCGAGCTCTCTTGGCAAGACCTCCTGAGCCTGCCCCAGTCCGACCTCACCGCCGACTTCCACTGCGTCACCCGCTGGAGCAAGCTCGACGTGCAGTGGCGGGGGGTAAAGGTGCTCGACCTGATGGAGCAGGTCAAGCTCAGACCGCAGGCCAGCGCGGTTTTGATCCACTGCTACGGCGGCTACACCACCAACCTCACCCTCGACGACTTCCTGCGCCCGGAAAACCTGCTGGCCCACACCCTCTTCGGCGAAGCTCTCCCCCGCGAGCACGGCGGCCCCCTGCGCCTCATCGTGCCCCACCTCTACGCTTGGAAGAGCGCCAAGTGGCTGCGGGGCTTCGAGTTCACCGGGCGCGAGAAGCTGGGTTTTTGGGAAGTCAACGGCTACCACCGCCGGGGGGATCCCTGGAGGGAAGAGCGCTTCAGCGACGAGTGATAATCCTCCAAACCAACGAGGCTATCTTTTTGAATCCTAGAGCACACCCCTCCCTGACAGGCGGCCGCCCCGTTCTATCTCAACGCAAATTGGGGCCCAGGCGCAGGCGCAAGCCGAAGACCGCCGAGCCGTTGGCTAAGTAAAGCGAGGGGGCCAGCTCCGCGGCCAAGCTGAGGGTGGGGTTGATGAAGAACTCTCCGCCCACGAGGCCCTCAAAGCCCCACAACGCCACCCCGCCGCCGAAGACCACGCCAATACCGCCACCGCCGTAGGGGAAGAAGCGCCCCTGACCGAAGGTGCTCAAGGCGTGCATGCCGAACTCAAAGAAGCTCACCGGCCCCTGCCCAAATCCGACCTGGGCCCGTAGGCCCAGGCCGCCCAGGAGGTCATAGTCGCCCACCTGGAAGAACAGCGCGGGATAGCTCGAGCCCGCCAGCCAGTTGAAGTCCAGGCCCGCCCCGACGAAGAGGCGGTTGGGTTGATGGTTCTGGGCCAAAGCCATCCCCCACAACAGCGCCAGCGGCACAAGGTAACGACGCATACAGCCTTAGCCTAGCGCTTGGAGTGGGCCAAGACCCTCAATCCAACCTTGAGACAGGCCAGGCGGCTATACTCCGTGCATGAAACACTGGATCGCGCTGCTCGTGTTGTGCTCGCTGGCCTCGGCTCAGCTTCGGGTGGGCATCGCCTTCGACACCGGCGGCAAGAACGACCCCACCTTCAACGGGGTGGCCTATGCCGGAGCCCAGCGGGCTGCCCAGCAGTTCAAGGTTCAACTCTTCGACTTCGAGCCCGGCGACCCTTCACAGGTGCTTCCAGGGGTGCGCAAGTTCGCCGAGGAGGGCCTCGACCTCATCATCGGGGTGGGCTTCGCCACCGAAGCGGGCATCACCGCCACCGCCAAAGAGTTCAAAGACACCAAGTTCGCCCTCATCGACAGCGTCTCCGAAGCACCCAATGTGCAGAGCCTGGTGTTCCGCGAGAACGAGGGAACTTTCCTGGTGGGCTACATCGCAGGCCGCCTGACCCAGACCGGGGTGGTGGGCTTTGTCGGGGGCATGGACATCCCCCTCATCCACAAGTTCGAGGTGGGCTACCGCGAGGGGGTCAAGAGAGCCTGCCCAAGCTGCCGGGTGATCGCCAACTACGTGGGCAACACCCCAGCGGCCTTCAACGACCCGGCCAAGGCCAAGGAGATTGCCAGCTTGCAGAAAACCCAGGGCGCCGACATCATCTACGCGGCGGCAGGAGCCAGTGGGCTGGGCGTGTTCAACTACGTCAAGGAGACCCGCTGCCTCAAAGCCGGCGAGTTGCCCAGAGGGCTTCGCTTCATCCGCGACCCCTTCCGCAGCGTGCCCAAGTACGCAGCCTATGCCCAAGCCTGCGCCGGCAACACCCGCCCGATGTTCTTCATCGGTGGCGACGGCAACCTCAACTTCCTGGGCGACACCGACTCCAACCCCCAGACCCTCAACCACGCCCTGACCTGTATGCTCAAAAAGGTCGACGTGGCTGCTTTCCGCGCCGTGGAAGCCGTGGTCAAGGGAACCTTCAAGGGCGGCATTTTGAGCCTGGGCCTCAAGGAAGGCGGCCTGGACTTCGCCCTCGACGCCTTCAACCAGGCCCTCATCCCCGATACCCTGCGCCGTGAACTCGAGGCCCTAAAGAAGGCCGTGATCGGCGGACAGATCAAGGTACCGGACAGCCGGTAGCGGTGGATGGGAAGCCAGGAGCCGTCGGGCTTATCCACCGACCCCCTAGCGCAACACCTCCCCCGGCTTAACGCGCAGCGCCCGCAAGAGCGGCAGCAGCGAGGCCAGGATCACTACCAGCAGGCTCATCAGCGAGACCCATGCGAAGTCGCTGGCCTTGATGTCCACCGGCAGGCTGGTGAGGAAGTACAGCTCGCCGGGAATGCCGATGGGCCGCCAGGCGAAGTAGCTCGAGAGCCCCCAACCCAGCAGGTTGCCCAGCACCACCCCAGCCACGCCCAGCAGAACACCCTCCAGGGCAAAGACCCCCGCCACCTGAAGCCCGCTGGCCCCCAACACCCGCAACAGTGCGATGTCGGGGGTTTTCTCCACCACTGCCAGCACCAGCACGTTGGCCATGCCCAGCGCGGCCACCCCCACGATCAGGAAGACGATGATGCCGCTGACACGTTTTTGCAGGGCCAACTGCTCGATGAGGGTGCGATAGTTGCTCTGCCAGGGCTGGGGCAGGTAGTCCTCGCCGCTGATGGCCCTCCCTACCTCGTAGGCGCGATCGGGGTCGCGCAGGCGCACTTGATAGCCGCTGATGGCCTTGGGCATACCCAAAAGCCTGCGGTTGTCCTCGAGGGTGGTGAAGGCGTAGCCCGCGTCGAGCAGGGCATTGCCGGTGCTGAAGGTGCCGACGACCTCGAGGGTGACGCGGGTCTGTTCGACAGAAAGGGCGATGAGCTCGTCGCCGGGGAAAGCCGCCAGGCTGCGGGCCAGCATGCTGCCCAGCACGATGGTGCCAGGTTTGAGCCGATGCAGGTCGATCTGGGGATAAACCCCCGCCCCCCCCTCCCCCAGCCCCACCAGGGTGGCGAAATCCACCCCCGCGCTGCGCCCTTCCCCGGCCCGTCGGGTCAGCAGGGCTTTGGCCGCCAGAAACGGGGCCTGGGCCACGACTTCGGGGTTAGGGGCCGGCGGGGTGTTGGGCGCCTCGGGGTTGACCTTGAGCAACAGGATGTGAGGTGCGGCCTTGAGGGTGGCGTCGATGAGGCCCTTACTGAAGCCGTTGAACAGCGACAAAGCGGTGGTGAGCACCATGATCCCCACCGCCACGCCCAGCAGGGTGATGAGGCTCTGGGTGCGGCGGTAGCGCAGGTGGCGCAGGGCCAGGAAGCAGACGAATCGCATAGGCTCAAGCAGCAAAATTGCAGAGAGCAGGCGCTCTCTGCAACCAGCTTTAAACCATTTTAGCCCCGACCTATGCGCAAAACAGTCACCCTCAGTTTGCGCACGCCAAAGCTGATGGCGGTAGAGCGGTTGGGCATCCAGATGTCCATGCGCCAGCTAAAGCGCGGGTGCATGGTGTCCTCGACGACGAAAATCGTGTTCCTGAACAGGTAGTCGAACTGCCCCCGGCCCCGGCCGCTCACGCTGCCCAGGTCCTCCAAGCGCACCTGCGAACCATAGGGCAAGCCGGGCAGGAGGTCGCGACTCACCGCCACGATGCCAAAGCGGGTGCGCGCGCCCGTCGCGGTGATGAAGGGGGTGCTGTCGGTCTCGCGCGGCGAAGAAGTGTAGGCCGTGGCGGTCACCACAAAGGTCGAAGCTGCCCACGCCGATGAAAAAGCCATCAACACGGCAAATGTCAACAGCAAGGAAAGGTTACGGCGAATAGACCCTCTCATATCTGCCCGAGGGTAGGGAGGCTTTCAGAGAAGAATCTTAGAACTGCCTGTGATTTCTCTCATCTTTCAAACCTTTGTCGAGACCTGGCTATACTGCATAAACGTAAACCCGGTGTCAGGTGGGGGATAAAACCAAATGCGCCAACATGAGAGCTGTCTCAAGCCGGTGCTTTATTTTCTAATGAAGTCCGAGGTGTGTTCTGGATTATAAAAGCCGTTTTTCGTGCCAACAAAGCCCATGTGGTTCGGATTATCCCCGACCCACAATGAGCAAACGCCGTCCCCGTCGAATAATAGGCTCAGTTTATCGGTGGCGGTATGACTCCATCACCCCCTTTTCATGCCCGATCCGTCGGGTTCGGCTATTCGATCCAAAGGGTATAAATTCCGCTGTTCACGCCGTCGGTGCAACCTAGCGCCTGGTCGCAGAATCCGGCCAGCCCCCCATTGCTCTGCTCACGCACGAAGATCTGATCGCCGGGCTCGAGGTCGAAGCTCACCCCCGGCTCCCCCCTGAACACCCGGCTGCCGCCCCGCACCACCTCGACGAGCGGGCGCAGGCTGCCGCCGGGGTAGCTGAGGGTGAGCCGGGCCTTCTTGCCCCGGTAGACATAGCTGTCGAGCTGGCCCAAAAAGAGCAAGGCCCCTTGGGTGCTGCCCACGATCTCCAGCCCGCTCGAGCCCTTATACCCCGCTCGAACCACCGCCCGCACCCGCACGCGGGTGGGCTCGTTCAGGCGGTTGCGCACGCGAACGTAGGCCTTGCCGAAGTTGGCCGGGAGGTTGAGGCTGAAGGGCAGGTTGGGGTCGATGAGCTTGGGGTTGCGCTGTGCCGGGGAAAGGGCCAGGCCCGGCGCAACAAACCAGCTTCGGCTCACCGAGCGGGCGTAGGGCAAGCGGTTACTGTCGAAGACGGTAACCTCGAGCTGGGCTGCTTTCGGGTTATCGAGCGCGAAGGCATCCAGGCGCACCGCGGC
This sequence comes from Calidithermus timidus DSM 17022, assembly GCF_000373205.1. NCBI lineage: Bacteria > Thermotogati > Deinococcota > Deinococci > Thermales > Thermaceae > Calidithermus > Calidithermus timidus. Next base: position 30,336 of record NZ_KB890700.1, on the reverse strand, counting down.
ACCCCCGACCTCGAGGTTGAAGAAGGCGGCTTCGTTTTCCCCCAGTGCCGGCGTAATGACCTCGGCGCCATCGACCCTGATCACGCTGCCCGTGGGAATGCCGGGGGATCCGCAGGCGGCGAGCAAGAGAATAAAAAAGATGAATACAAGGCGCATATGCTCGAGGGTAGCGCATTGGGAGCCCCGCTGGGTGAGCGGAGCCGCTCTAAGCAAACCCTCGCTCCGGCGGTCTATGCTTGGAGCTGATGCGCGCGCCCCTGGTGGCCGCCCTGCTGGGCTTCAGCCCAGCCCTGGCTCAGGGCATTACCTTTTATCTGGGCTTCAGCTTTCCCTCGCCTACCGACTTGCGGGTGGTGCAGGAGGGCCATCCCGAAGCCAGCGTGAAGCAGGCCCACTTTTCCGGCCAGGATCTCCGCTACCCCCTCTACTACGGGGTGCGGGTGTGGTGGGGCGACTTGGATGGGCTGCGCTACGAGCTCGAGCTCATCCACCAGAAGCTCTACTTCGAAGGGGCTGAGGAAAACGGCGAGCTCTTCGATTTCTTCTGGGTCACCGACGGCTTCAACCTGCTCACGTTCAATCTGGCCTACGCCCTGCCCGCCAATCCACTGCGCCTGGTAGGGCGGGTGGGAGCGGGCATCGTCATCGCCCACCCCGAGACCATCGTGCGCGGCAGGGCTTACGGGGTGGACGGCGACCCGCTGTACTACCACTTCGGCGGGCTGGGCTTTCAGGGTGCTCTGGCGCTCGAGGTGCCCGCCGGAGGCTTCGCCGCCCTGACCGAGGGCAAGTTCACCTTCAGCCACAGCCGCATCCAAATCGCGGGAGGCTTCGTGGAGGGGGACTTCTCTACCTGGCACGCGGTGTTCGGCGGGGGCTACGGCCGCTGACGGAGCCGTCGCCGGGGCACAACTTTTGACAAGCCTCTACACCAGCCGGCTGCGCAGCCAGCTCGAGGCGAAGTCGATGAGGTTCACCACGATCACGATGGCGATGACCCCGATGATCATCTGGTCGTAGTTTCCCCCGTCCATCGCCCCCTTGATGAAGTAGCCAATGCCCCCCGCACCCACCAGCCCCAGCACCACCGAGACACGGAAGTTGATCTCGAAGCGGTAGAGGGTGTAGGAGACGAACAAAGGCAGCACCTGCGGTAGGATGGCCCAGCGCAGCACGTTGACCCCGGCAGTGCCGGTGGATTCCAGTGCCTCGATAGGCCCGCGGTCGACGTTCTCGATGGCCTCGGAGTAGAGCTTGCCCAGGTCGGCGATGGAGTGGATCGCCATCGCCAGCACCCCGGCGAAGGGCCCCAACCCTACCGCCGCCACGAAGACCAGGGCCAGGATCAGGGTGTCCACCCCGCGATCGACGTTGTAGAAGGTGCGCATGAAGGCGAACAGGCCGCGCATCAGCGGGCTGCCCTGGGTGAGGTTGCGCGCGGCGAGGAAGCTGGTGGGAACGGCGAAGATGGCCGCCAGGAAAGTGCCCACCAGGGCAATCTCGATGGTGAGCGCCATCTCCGAGAGCACGCTCTGAAGCGGGAAGATACTGCGTTCCGGGTCGAGGGGGTTGATCTGGGCTAAGTTGGGAGGCCAGGCCTTGTCCATGAAGCCCACCAGAAAGGGCCAACCCCTGACCAGCTTTTGCAGCGCGAACTCGGTGGCGTCGAAGGCAGGGAGCAGCACCCCCACCAAAGCCGCCAGGATCAGCCCGGCGCGCAGGTCGCCCGGCTCCTGAAGCTGCGGGCGGCGCAACTGGGCCAGCCCTGCGCCCAGCATCAAGCCCGCGAGGAGGAATACCGCGAAGGCCCCGTACTGAAGCTGGCTTGGCTGCAGCAGGCGGTAGCCCTGCGCCGCGGTCTCCTGGGGGAGGCGGCCTTTGAAATCGGCCAGGCTCTGCACGGGCTTCTCCTCGGGCTGACCGATCTCGCGCAGGATGGCGTTGCGCTCCTCGAGCCCGGCGTTGTACTCCTCGACGATGCGCTGCTCGAGACCGCCTTCCACCCCGCCCAGCAGGCGGTAGTAGCCCGCCATCTTGGGCAGGTAGAGGTGGCCGCCGCTGCTGGAGTTGAGCCAGAAGAACACGAGCCAGCCCAGCAACACCCCCGCCCCGATCAGCGGCCAGCGCAGCTTAGCCCGCCTCCAACCCAGCAAGGCCAGGAGCAGCGGGAGGGTCAGCGCCACGAGCAGCTCCATCAGCCCCTCGAGGGGGATCAGCCGCACCAACCCCGCGGGCTGGCTGATGAGAAACAACCCCGTGAACAGGGCCAGCGCCCCGCCGACGAGCCCACCCAGCGCGGCCACCTGCCCACCTCGGCGGGCCAGCGCTACCGCCGCGACCACCCCCAGGGGTACCAGTGCCAGCAGCGGGTATCTGGGCAACAGGCCCAGCAGCGTGGGCGCAACCGTTTCCCGCGTCAGGTAGCCCAGCGACTGCACGAAGGGAAAGGCCACGAAGGCGATGGCGATCCCGAAGGCCCCGCCGTAGATCAGGCGGCGCATGGAGCCCCTGGCCACGCTGAGGAGCAGGGCGAGGCCGAGGCCCAGCAGGGCATAGATCAAGGCCGCGCTCACGCCACCATCTCCTTTCGCTCGTAGATCGCGTCCACGAGCTCGTCGCTCAGCTCGGCGGCGCTGCCGTCGAAGACCAGCTCCCCCTTCTTGAAGGCGATGATGCGCCGGGCATACTCGAGGGCTAAGTCCAGGGCGTGAATATTGATCACCACCGTCATGCCGAGCTGCTCGTTGAAGCGCCTGAGGATGCGCATGACCTCTTCCGAGAGCACCGGGTCGAGGTTGGCGGCGGGTTCGTCGGCCAGCATGAGCCGGGGCTCCTGGGCCATGGCGCGGGCGATGGCCACGCGCTGCTGCTGTCCGCCGGAGAGCGAGTCGACGCGGGCGCTCTCTTTGGCCGTGAGGTCGACCCGCTCGAGCTGTGCCCGCGCGATCTGGTAATCGCGCTCGGTGTAGAGCCCCAGCAACCCTCGCCAAGTCGGCAAATAGCCCAATCGCCCGTGCAGCACGTTGTCCAGCACGCTCAACCGGGTGACGAGGTTGAACTGCTGGAAGATAAAGCCCACGCTGCGGCGGTACTTCTGCAACTCGTGCTTGGAGAGCCGGGTGATCTCCAGCCCCTCGACCCTGATCGAACCCTCGGTGGGGATCAGCAGGCCGTTGAGGGTGCGCAAGAAGGTGCTCTTGCCCGCTCCCGAGCGCCCGATGATGGCGACAAAGTCCCCCTTGGGGATGTCGATGTTCACGTTTTTGAGGGCCTGAAAGGGCCCGTTCTTGGTCTGGAAGACCTGACTCACTCCTCTGACTTCGATCATTACGGACTCCGCTCGATGGCTAACAGCCTAACCCAAGAAAGGGCCTCCAGGCGAACCCGGAGGCCGATGGCGCAATTTTGGGCTGATTCAGTCCTGACCGGCCACCTTGCGGGCCTCACGCACCACGTCGTAGTCGGAGTCCTTGGCCGGGATCATGTAGTCGATGCGGTAGAGGTTGAGCAGCAACTTGCTCTGAGGGGTGCGGATGCGCTGGATGGCCGCAGCGATGCCCTTGGTGAGCGAGGGGTACTTCTCCTGGAACTGCTTGGAGACGCTGAAGGTATCGCCGGGGATGGGCTTGGAGTAGAAGATGGCGGTGAGCTGGGCGGCTTCCTCGGGCTTGAGGAACTGGGTCCAGGCCCCGCTCTTGTTCTTGTCGTCGTTGGCGAAGGTGGCGGCCGCGTCTACCGACTTGTTGAGCACGGCCAACACGGCGGAGTCGTGCTTGCCGGCGAAGATCTGCTTGGAGAAGAGCTTGTCGGGGTCCAGGCCAGCGCTGACCAGCGCGGCGCGGGGGAAGACGTAGCCGGCGGCGGAGTTCTTGTCCACCCAGGCGATGGTCTTGCCCTCGAGCTGCTTGACGTTCTTGATGCCGGAATCCTTGCGCACGATGATGGCCGACCAGTAGAAGGGGCTGTTGCCACGCACCGACTTCAAGAGCACCTGCGCCCCCACGTCGCGGTGGGCGATGACGTAGCCATCGGGCGGGTAGAAGGCGAAGTCGAGGTTGCCCCCGCGCATGGCCTCGATGAGGCCGCGGTACTCGGTGGGGATGAAGATCTCCACCTCGACCGTGCCCTTGAACTCCTTCTCGATGAAGTCGGCGATGGCCTGAGCCGCCGGGCGGAGCTGGTCGGAGTTCTGGGTGGGGTTGAAGCCGATGCGAACTTTGATCGGGGCCTGGGCAAAGGCGAAGGACACCACGATCAGGGTGGCGAGCGCCACCAAGCCAAGGATTGCCGCTAGCGTACGTTTCATACCGCAACCAGCCTACTACGAATTGTCAAAGTTGTATCAGGTCAAAACACCTTCTGGAAGGCTTCTCATGTACCCAACGGGAACACGGGCCGTGTGCCTGCGACCCGACAGGTTTTGCGCGTATCCGGCCCGGTGTACCGGTGGAGCAACCGTTGACCCAGATCTGCTCAGGCGCTAGGCTCAACCCCAATGAAAGCCCTGGTCTTCGACTTCGACGGCACCATCCTCGACACCGAGCAGGCCGAGTACACCGCCTGGACCCAGGCCTACGCCCGCTACGGCGGCGAGCTTACCCTGCACGACTACCTTCCCCTCATAGGCACCGCCGAGCCGGTCTTCGACCTCTACGCCCACCTCGAGGCCCAAATCGGCCCCTACGACCGCGAGGCCTTCGACCGGGAGCGCCAGGAAGTGCTCCACAGCCTGCTCGCTCAGCTCGAGCCCCTCCCCGGCGTGCCGGAGTGCCTCGAGCAGGCCAGGAAACTGGGGTTGAAGCTGGCGGTGGCCTCGAGTTCCTCCGCCGCCTGGGTGCTCGGACACCTCGAGCAGCACCACCTCCTCCAGGCTTTTGACCACGTGATCACCCGCGAGTACGTCGCGCGTACCAAACCCGACCCCGCGCTGTTTCTGAAGGCAGCGGAGGCTCTGCAAGTCGCTCCGGCAGAGTGCGTGGCCGTGGAGGACTCCCTCAACGGGGTCAGGGCCGCAAGGGCCGCAGGGATGTTCACCATCGCCGTTCCCAACCCCCTCACCCGTCACCAGGACCTCCGCCAGGCCGACGTGCTGTTGCCCAGCCTGGCCGGACTGGAGCTCGAGCCTTTCCTCTCGAGCCTGAAGCCTGTTCATCCTCGCTGAGAGCTGCTGGGTGCTACGCTTTTAGCGCCCTTGCCAGCCGCTCGAGCACCCGCTCCTTGCCCAAGATCATCAGCAGGTCGAACATGCCGGGGGTCTCGAGCGATCCGGTGAGGGCGGCCCGCAGGGGCTGCATCACCGCGGCGGCCTTGAGGCCCTTGGCCTCAGCGAAGCCCTTGAGCGCAGGCTCGGTGGTCTCGGGGAGGAAGTTGGGCAAGGAGGCGAGGAGTTCGCGCAGCTCACCCAGAAAAGCGCGGCCTTCCTCGAGCTTGGCCTTGGCCTTCTCTTGCATGGGGTAGTCTTCGCGGAAGAAGTAGACCGCCTTCTGCACGAACTCCGACAGCGTCTCGAAGCGGGCCCGCATGGCCGTGATGACCTGCTCGAGGTAGGCCTCGGAGGGGTAGGTGTAGCCGGCGGCCTCGAGGAAGGGCTTGAGCCGCACGGCCAGCTCCTGCAACGAGAGCACCTCGCGGATGTACTTACCGTTCATCCACTTGAGCTTGGCCAGGTCGAATACCGGGCCGCCCAGGCTGATGCGCCGCAGGTCGAAGTGCTCGATCATGTCGGCCACGCTGAAGATCTCCCGCCCGTCGGGCATGCTCCAGGCCATGGTGCCCAGGTAGTTGAGCAAAGCCTCGGGCAAAATGCCCTGAGCGCGGTAGCTGTCCACGCTGGTGTCCATCTTGCGCTTGGAGAGCTTGGTCTTGTCGGGATTGCGCAGCAGCGGGGTATGGCACCACACCGGCTCCTCCCAGCCGAAGGCTTTGATGAGCAGGACGTGAAAGGGCGTGCTGGTGAGCCATTCCTCGGCCCGGATGACGTGGGTCACGCCCATGAGGTGGTCATCTACCATGGCCGCGAGGTGGTAAGTGGGGTAGCCATCGGCCTTGAGCAGCACCTTGTCGTCGAGCTGGGCGTTGTCGAACTCTATTGGCCCGCGCAGCAGGTCGTTGACGACAGTCTTGCCCTCCAGGGGCACCCTGAGCCGGATGACGTGGGGCTCCCCGGCCGCCGCCCGGCGCTCAGCCTCTTCGCGGGGGTAGTCGCGGTAGCGGCGGTTGTAGCCCTGCTCCTGCCTTCCAGCCTTGCGGGCCTCCTCGCGGGCGGCGGCGAGTTCTTCTGGGGTGTCGAAGGCCCGGTAGGCAGCCCCCGACTCCAGCAGCCGCCGGGCGTGTTCGTGGTAGATATGAAGCCGCTGCGACTGCACGTAAGGACCATTGGGCCCGCCCTTGAGGGGGGATTCATCGGGGGAAAGCCCGAGCCACTCGAGCATCTCCAGTATTCGTCGCTCAGAGGTTGGGTTGTAGCGCGTGCGGTCGGTATCCTCGATCCGCACGATGAACTTTCCGCCGTGCTGCTTGGCGAAGACGTAGTTGAACAGCGCCTGGTAAGCCGTCCCAACGTGGGGGTCGCCCGTAGGAGAGGGCGCAATGCGGGTCACGACCATAGCATCAAGATTATTACCTCAGCTCCTGGCTATCGACCATCAGCCCTTCTCAGCCACAGCAAATACCCCACCGCCAGCGTCCTGAGCACGATGGAAGCTGCGATGGGAAGGTGGTAGGGGCTAGGGCCCAGGTGCAAGCTGCCCAGCGCTCCGCCCAGGGCTGAGCCCAGCATCCCGCACACCCCCACCACGATGCCGAACACCGCCAGGTATGCACCCCGGTGGACGGCGGGAGCTTGTTGCAGGGCCGCGTTGGTCTGGGCAGCCCCCAAGCCGCTCCAGCACAGCGCGTCGGCCACGGCGGCGAGCCAGATGGGAAAGGTGTGCCCCGGCCCCCCCAACAGCCACAGCCCCGGCAGCACGATAGAACCCACCAGTCCGGTCCAGACCAGCACCACCCCATGCCCGTAGCGATCGGCGAAGCGGCCCCACAGCGGGCCGAACAGCAGGCCGCAGGAAGCCGAGATAAGCGTCCACAGGCCCACTTCGGTGAAGTTGAGTTTGGCGTATTGTAGAAAGTAAGGGAAGGCGAAGGGACCTCCCACCATCACCGCCATCCACCACAAGCCGATGAAGCCCAAAAACCCCAGGAAAACGCGGTCGCTCAGAGCCGTGCGTAGCGAACCGGAGGCGCTCGAGCTCACGTGGGGCGGTTCGTGCTGCCAGCGCAGCACCTGCGAAGCCATGATCCCGAGCAATACCCCCAGCCCCAGCACGATCAGGAAGCCCCAGGGATCGGGCATGGCGTCGATGAAGGCCCCCGCGCTGAGGTTGCCCACCGTGCCCACCAGCCCCAGTACCGCGTTGCGAAAGCCGAAGTAGCGCCCTCGCTCCCTGGGGGGCACCAGGTCGGCCATCCAGCTCGTCCACAGCACATTGACCGGGGCGACCACCAGCTGGCTCAGCGCCGCGATGAGCAAAAAGGCGGGAATGCGCAGGGGCTCGGGAAGCAGGGGCACCAGCAGCACCAGGGCAAAGAGGGCCCGCCCCCAACCGGCGAGCAAAATGGTGTAGGGTTTGCGCTGGCCTTTGAACATCAGGGCGAAGGGCGCAGCCAACTGGCTGAGCAAGGGGATGGCCCCCAGCACCGCCAAGGCGGCGGGGCTAGCCCCCAGCCACAGGGCATAGCCGGTGACCACCACCCCGGTACTCCAGTTGATGAACAAGATCGCCAGCGCACCCTCCCAGACCGAGAGGCGCAGCGAGCGCAGGGGTTCTTGGCTTCCGAGTCGGAGCATGACGGGGATGGGCACAAAAAAGCGGACTTTTGCAGCCCACCCAACAGTCTTGCATCCTTTGGCTAGATCTCCAAGATCGCCCGTCCGGTGGATGAAGCTTGCTTCAAGGCCCTCAAGGGAACTTCCCCGTGTTTGAGCAAGTACATCAGAAAAGGGTAAACCCGCTCCTGAGGCACGCCGTCGGGGGTGAGGTGCAAGCGCAGCCGCTCGAACTGGTTGTGGGCGATGCCCTCACGGCGCAGTTCGGTCTGCAGCACGATGTGCCTGAGCCGCTCGAGCTCGTGAGCGATGCGCACTTGGGCGCGGTGGGTGGGGCGCTGGAGAGGAGCTTCAAGGAGGTGGGACCTCAGCCGCTCGAATTCGTCCCGGATGCGGCCCAGGGCTTGCTCGATGGCGGCCACGCGGGCGTCGTCTTTAGCCAGAACTTCCAGGAAACGCGTCTCGGGGTCGTCCTGAAAAGCCCACGCATCGAGGCCGTACTTCTCCAGGATGCGCCTGACGGGGGGCTCGAGCACCACCGCGCTCAGGCGTCGGACCACGGCGGGGGGCTCGAGGCCGTGCAGCCGGTAGACTCCGCCCAGCTCGGCCACGTACTTCAGCTCGCCCGGCCCCACCACGAAGGCGGCGGTGGGCAGCACCGCGTCCTGCAGCACCGGGCGCAGCCCAGCGGCAGGGGTCAGGCGGGAGGGGTCGTCCTCCAGCAGGGCCTCGAGGTCGGCGCGGCTGTAACATCGCCGCCCGTCGTCGAAGTATCCCTCGCGGTAGCGCAGCAGGCGGCGCTGACCGTCCTCACCCTCGAGAAACAGGTTGGTGGCGGCCTCACCCCGCCCCAGCACCGGGTGCAACCCCTGCGCGCGCATGGCCTCGGCGGCCTGGTTGATGGCCACAGAGGAGGCCAGCGGGTCGCTCAGTTCCCGTCGCAGCGCCCCGGCAAACAAAGGCGCCAGCTCGGGGGCCATGGGGTCGAGCAGCACCAAGCCTTCATAGCCCAAGAACTCCAGCATCAACCGCGCGAAGACCTCGGCATAGGTCCACTCCCCCTTGAGGGCTACGCAAACGCGCCGCTGCACCGAGGTCACCCCCTTGAGGCGCTCGAGCAGCCCACACACGGCGGCGACATGCGGCGCGAAGGGAATGCGCCCGGTGGGGCGGGCGTGGGGCAGCTCGAGGCTCAGCGTATGCACCTGCTCGTCGAAGCCGAGCATCCGCACGCTACGCACCTCGTCGGTGTCGTGATCCTGCGAGGCCACCCAGAACACGGCCACCACCGGTCGGTCGGGGCGGTCGTACTCTTTGGCGAGGGCCAAAGCGGTGTGAGCCTTGTAAAAGGTGAAGCCGGGGCCGGTGAGCAGCCCGGCCTGCTGCCCGGTCACGATGACGCGGCTGTTGGGATGGGCCAGCCTACGGGCGGCCTCGAGCGCCTCACGCGGGGCCCCCAGTCGCTTCAGGTAAGCCAGCAGCCCCGCCGAGAGCGCTGGGCGATCTGCTGCGCGGGGCTGCTCCAGCAGGCGCGGCAAATCGGCCAGGCCGTAGGGGAGAAAGCGCGTGATCTCGGACATGTGGCAACTAAGCTACCCTAGCTGCGCGAGCCAGATTGAGGAATGGGGCATTATTGGGGCTATAGTCGAGGGCTTAGGGTCTAGGGTCGCCTAGCCTCACCTCGAGATCTCCTGCAAAGCCTGCGGCTTGAGCACCAGGATCCGACGGTAGCCCAGCTCGAGCACATCCTCCAAAGCCAAGTCGGCCAGCACCTTGCTCACCGTCTCACGGGTCGAGCCGATGATGTGGGCCAAGTCCTGATGGGTGAGCACGATCTCCAGCCCCTCCTCACCCTTCTGCATGACCTCGAGCAGCGTCTTGGCCAGACGTGGCAATACCTCCTTAAAGCGCAGGTCGCGTAGGCGCTCCTCGGCCCGGTGTAGCCGGCGGATCAGCATGATCAAAAGCGCCCGCTGGGTGTCGGGGAAGCGGCTAGCCACGCGCGCGAGGTCTTCACGCGCGGCGGTGAGCAGTTCGCAGTCGACCAAAGGCTCGGCGAAGACCCCATACTTGTGCCCGGTGAACAACGCCGCCTCGCCGAAGATCTCTCCCTGCCCCACCACGGTGAGGGTGATCTCCTCCTCCTTGCCCCCAAGCTGGAACAGTCGGACCCAGCCCTCCTTGACGTAGTACAAGGTCATCGCCTCGTCCTCGGGATAACACAAATACCCTCCCCGGCGGGCGGTGTAGGGGTGGAAGATCTGCTCGAGTTCGGCACGGGCCTCGTCGCTGATGCCCGCTAACTCCGGAATCATACGTCTTACTTTATCGGCTTTGTCACAATTTGGTACGGGGTGCGGGGATACAAAAGCCACGCTTAAATCAGGAAAGCTGGCTGGGACTGTCTGGGCAGCAGTCCCCGCCCCTCCGCCCGCCGAAACAGCTCGCGCACCGCGCGCTCGCCCTCCTCCCCCACGTCCAGCGAGAAATCGTTGACGTAGGTGCGGATGTGCGCCCAGATCACCTCGTCCTCCAGCTCGAGGGCGTGCTGCTTGATGTAGGCCACGGTCTCCTGGGGGTGGGCGTAGGCGTACTCGAGGCTCTGCCTCACGGCGCGGTCGAGGGCGCGAATGGTGGGCTCACCCAGGTCGCGCCGGGCCAGGATCGCGCCCAGGGGGAGCGGCAGACCGGTTTCGCCCTCCCACCACTCACCCAGGTCGAGCACCTTGACCAGCCCGTAGCGAGGGTAGGTGAAGCGCGACTCGTGGATGATGAGGCCGGCGTCTACCTCGCCGGCCTGCACGGCGGGCATGATGCGGTCGTAGCGCATCTCGACGGGGATGAAACCCTCGTCGCGCAAGCTCAGCAGCAGGAAGGCCGTGGTGTGGCGCCCGGGAATGGCGATGCGCTTGCCCCGCAGGTCGCCCAGCGGTTCCCTAGCCACCAGCAGCGGCCCCACCCCACGCCCCAGCGCCCCGCCCGAGCGCAGGGCCACGTAGCGCTCGCGCAGGCGTCCGTAAGCGGCGTAGCTGATCTTGGTCAGGGGCAACCTGCCTTCCATAGCCCAGACATTGAGGGTTTCGACGTCCTCCAACACCTCTACCACCGGGGCGGGTGTGGCGATCTTGCCGTGGGAAAGGGCATAGAAGATGAAGGTGTCGTTGGGGCAGAAGGAGTAGCCGAGCTGCATCAGCCCTATCCTACACAGCCCGGCCTACCCGTGCGCCACAATAAGGGCATGATCGACGTGAAGCAGGCTGTGCAGATCGCCAACGACTACATTCAGAGCCTTTTTACCGAGCGGCAGATCCCCGAACTGCGCCTGGAGGAGGTGGAGCTGAGCCAGGACGGGAGCTTCTGGGAGGTGACGCTGAGCTTCGTGGTGCGCGAGCCCACCGCCTACTTGAGCCTGGGCGACGCGGCGCGCACACGGGAGTACAAGGTGTTCCGCATCAACGCCGAAACCGGGCAGGTGCAGAGCATGAAAATTCGGAAGGTCTGATCAAGGCACCGCCACCCGCAGCGCAGCGGGGTGGATGCGCACTTCGTAGGTGCTGTGGGTCTGCAACAGCTCTCCGTCGGCGTGGGCGGGGGTTGCGCGGTCGTAGCGCACGGTGAAGCTTCTGCCGCTGAACTCGTAGACGTGGGGATGTCCCAGGTGCTTTCCGGCCAACAGGCGGGGCAGGATGCCCAGCACCCCGATTTTGGAGAACTCGCCCGCTACCAACACGCTCAAAAGCCCGTCGTGAGGGGAGGCTCCGGGCGTGATGGGGATGCCTCCGCCGTAAGTACGGGCATTCATCAGGGCCGAGAGCAGGGCCCGGCCCTGGAAGAGGACCTTTCCCTCGGCCTCGAGCGTCAACTCCGGCAGCTTCAGCTCGCGCAGCACGGCGAAGAGGGAGTAGAGGTAGCGGGGCATCCCGCGCAAAAAGGTGGGGGCCGAAAGGGCCTTGTGGGCCACCTGGGCGTCGAAGCCGATACCCACACTGGCTCCAAAGGCTTCGCCGTTGACCTCGCCCAGGTCGAAAGCCTGGGTCTTGTCGCCCAAGGCTACCCTCAGGCTGTGCTCGAGGCTCAGCCCGTGCAGGCCAACCATGCGGGCGAAGTCGTTGCCGCTGCCGATGGGCACCACCCCCAAGCTTCTGTCGCTGTGGGCGATACCCCGGATCACCTCGTGAACCGTGCCGTCCCCGCCCACCGCCACCACCCGGCTTCCGGCGGGGGCTTCCCGGGCCAGGATCACCCCATTGCCGGGGGCCTGGGTGTGCAGCAGTCTCAGCGGCTTTTCGCCGGCCACCTCGCGCAGGGCGGCCTCGAGCTGGGAGGCCATGCGCCCCACCCGCCCCCGACCAGCGGCAGGATTGAGGATGACGGTGATGGAGGAGGGAGCCATGGGGTTGTGGCTGCATTGTAACGCTCGAGGCCCGCTGGGCAAGGGCTTTGGCGCCAGTGGGGCAGGAGGCCCTAACGGGAGGGGGGAAGCCCGGTGCTACACTGGTTTCATGATCCGTCCGGTTGCGCGAAAGGATATGCCTCAGATCCTCGAGCTGCTGCGCTGGATGGACGAGGACCCATCCAGGCGCGTGCTGGCTCCCGAGGCGCGGCAAGAGGAAGGGCTCTCCTGGGAGATCCTGGGGATGTCCGGAGATGGCGACACGGCCTGGGTGCTCGACAAAGACGACAAAGTGCAGGGCTACCTAGCGCTGCACCCCCTCGACGATGAGATGGCCCTGGAAGGCCCGCTGCTGCTCAAGCCCGACGATGGCCTGCTCAAAGCCGCCATCGCCGAGGCCAAGAGGCAAGGCTGCCGCACCCTGCTGGCCTTCCCCGACGAAGCCAACAAACCCCTGCGGGCCATGCTCGAGGCGGCGGGCTTCGCCCCCCAGCACACCACCTACTTCTACAGCATCGGCCCCACCAACCTCTCCTACCCGCCCCCCAAGGGTGTGAAGATCGTCCTGGCCGAGCCGGTGAACCCCGAGCACTACCGTGAGGTTTACAGGAAATGCGAGGACGGCTGGAGCCAGCGCCTGGGTTGGGAAGACGACGAGCTCGAGGCCTACTTCGCCGACCCCGAGGTCAGCTTGTTCATGGCCTACCAGGGCAACAAGCCCGTGGGGATGGTAGAGCTCGAGATGGACGAGGACGAGGCCGAAATCGCCTACATCGGCACCATCCCCGAGGCCAGGGGAAGGGGAATTGGCCGGGCCATGCTGGGCCTAGCCGCCGGCGAGGCTTTCAAGCACGGAGCCAAGCTGCTGCGGGTGCGGGCCCACGACCACGAGAAGGCCGCCCAGGAGCTCTACCGCAGCCTGGGCTTCGCGCTGGAGGAAGTGGTGGTGACCTACGCGCTGGATTTGGACTGAAACGGGCGAGGGCTGAGCGTTCGGCGCGGGCCCTACGTCGTACGCAGGGCCAAAGACGGCGGCCCCCCTCGAGCCCCTCAGCAGCCCTCTCGCCGAAGGCGCCCGGCGTTCGGCTAGAATACCGGGTGTTTTCTTTCGCGATCACCGCTCGAGCCGGCCGCGCCCGCACCGGCGTGTTCGAAACCCCCCACGGCCCCGTGCAAACCCCGCTGTTCATGCCGGTGGGCACCCTGGGCAGCGTGAAGGGAATCAGTCCACGGGAATTGCGGGAGATCGGCAGCCAGGTCGTTCTGGGCAACACCTACCACCTGCTGCTGCGCCCCGGCCCCGAGCGGGTGCGGGCCCTGGGCGGCCTGCACCGCTTCGCCGCCTACCCTGGCCCCTGGCTCACCGACTCCGGCGGCTTCCAGGTGATGAGCCTGGGCCATATGCGCCGCATCGGCGAGGAGGGGGTGGTGTTCCAGAGTCACATCAACGGCGACCTCATCGAGCTTTCGCCCGAGAAGAGCGTGGCCGTGCAGGAGGCGCTGGGCGCCGACGTCATCATGGCCTTCGACGAGTGCCCACCCTACCCCGCCACCCGCGAGTACCTCGAGGAGTCCATCGAGCGCACGCTGCGCTGGCTCGAGCGCTGCCTAAAAGCCAAGACCCGCCCGGATCAGGCCCTCTTCGCCATCGCGCAAGGTGGGGTGGATCTGAGGTTGCGCCGCCGGAGCGCCGAGGCCACCGTGCCCTTCGACACCCCCGGTTTCGCCATCGGCGGGCTGGCGGTGGGGGAGCCCAAGGAGGCCATGTACCCGGCGGTGGAGCTCTCCACCCGGCTCCTTCCCGAGCACAAGCCCCGCTACCTCATGGGGGTGGGCCACCCCGAGGATTTGGTGGCCTCGGTGGCGCTGGGTGTGGACATGTTCGACTGCGTGTACCCCACCCGCACCGGGCGCTTCGGCTACGCCCTCATCCCCGAGGGGCGGCTCAACCTCAAACTCACCCGCCACCTCGACGACCCCAACCCCATCGACCCGGAGTGCGACTGCTACGCCTGCCGCCACTTCAGTCGGGCCTATCTGGCCCACCTGGTCCGCGCCGACGAGATGCTGGGCTTGCGCATGCTCTCGCTGCACAACCTGCGCTACCTGCACCGCCTGATGGAGCAGGCCAGGGCCGCCATCCGGGAGGGGTGCTACGGCGCGTTCGCCCGCGAGTTCGCCCACAGGCGCTTCGGCGGCGAGGTGCCGGGCTGGTTCCGGCGGGCGCTGGAGGAGGGTGGGCACTGGGCGTAGCCGAGCCTCGATCCGCTTAATCCGCACGTTCGGCGAGCTTCCACAACCCCCAAGCCCGCTTTGCGCTCGAGGTTCGGCGTATCTACTCGACGACGATCACCCGGTAATCGTTGAGGTTGTTCTGGGTGGGCCCGCTGATCACCAAGCCGCCGTGGGCCTTGAAGAATCCGTAGGCATCGTTGTTGGCGAGGCGCTCTTTGGCCTCGAGGCGTCGGCTTCCATGCAAAAGCTCCGGATGAATCACCGCTCCCGCCGCCTCGGTGTTGCCGTCGATGCCATCGGAGTCGCAGGCCATGGCCCACACTCCACCCTCGTCCAGGCAGTAGGCCAGCCACAGCAAAAACTCCTGGTTGCGCCCCCCTTTGCCCAAGCCCCTGACCGTCACCCCGGCCTCGCCACCGGAGAGCAACACTACAGGTGGAGCGACCGGTTGCCCCGCCTCGCGAATGCTCTGCACCATCGCCGCGTGGAAGCGGGCCAGTTCGCGGGCCTCGCCCACGAAGCGGTCGCAGAGGGTCAGCACGGGGTAGCCCTGCCCCTCCCAGTAGGCGCGGGCCGCCGCCAACAGGTGCCGCGCCGCCCCGATGAGCCGGTTCTCCACCCGCGCGAAGAGGGGATCGCCGGGCTTAGGGGTCTCGGGCAGCTCGCCGCGTGCGCCGCGCTCGAGGTGTCCCCGCGCCGGGCTCTCGATGCCGTAGCGTTCCAGCACCTCGAGGGCTTGGGCGAAGGTGCTGGGGTCGGGCACGGTGGGCCCGGAGGCGATCACCGAAGGATCGTCGCCGGGCACGTCGGAAAGGAGCAGGCTACTGACGCGCGCCCGGGTAGCCGCCGCCAGCCGCCCACCCTTGAGCCTCGAGAGGTGCTTGCGCACCGCGTTGACCTCCCGGATGTCGGCCCCTGAGGCCAGCAGGGCCCGGCTGAGCGCCTGCTTCTCCTCGCTCGAAACGCCCCAAGGAGCACTCACCAAAGCGCTCCCGCCGCCCGAGATCAGCACCAGCAGGTGGTCGGAAGGGTGGAGCCGCCCTACGAACTCGAGCACCCGTTCCCCCGCAAGCAGGCTCTGCTCGTCGGGCACCGGGTGGCCCGCCTCGAGCAACTCGATTCCTGGCAAGTGGACACCGGGCTCGAGGTGCCCGTAACGCGTGACGCCCAGGCCGGGCACCCTCCCGTAGGCGTCGCTGACAGCCTTGAGCATCGGGAAGGCCGCCTTCCCCAGCGCCAGCACGTGGGTGGGCGGGGTCTGGGGCAGTGCCTGGCGGGTCAGGTGGTAGGGGTGGGTGGCCTCCAGGGCGAAGCGGAAGGACTCGAGCAGCTTCTGGCGCATCGACTTAATGTAACGAAGCGGCTCTCCCCCAGGGGCGAGCGGCTATTCCCCCGGCCATTGCCCGGCAACAGCCCCATGACGCTTCCGGGCAAGGTAGTGAAAGGCCATCCGGCCCCCGGCGATGCCGGTACTCAGGGGACGGTACAGTTCCCGATCTTCAGGGGCTGACGTAAAAGTACGACTCGGCTACGTCGCGGATCTGGGCCAGGTTGCGCTCGAAGTAGATGCGGATTTGGTTGTTGAACTCGTCATTGCTGAAGGTGCCCCGGATGCTCAGATACCCCCTGGGCTGGGTGTTGGTATAGATGGCGCGGATGCGCTCGAGCCCATAGGGCGAGCCGGGATCGACGAGGTAGTAATCCGCCCCCTGTCCGGGTGGGGGGAGCAGGGTGGTTCCGGCCTCGAGGTAGTAGGTGCCCAGGGTGTTGCTGTAGCCACTGGCCTCGGTGCTGACCAGGGTGACGTAACCCGCTTGGGTCAGGCTGATCACGAAGCGGATGCGCTCGCCGGGGCGGTAGCTGGCGCCGGTACCCCGGTCGGGCTCGAGGCGGGTGATGATGGGGATTGGGCTCAGGTCGAAGCTTCCGCGAAAGCCAAGGCTGAGGCTGCTGGAGCGAAGGTAAATGGTGCAGGCCGACAGCAGACCCAGCAGCGATAGCGCAAGAAAGATACGAACGAGCGTTTTCATGCTGCCTCCGTTCTCAACCATAAGCGGCTCAGATGAAATCTGGCTCATTTCTCCCTGAGCTTCGTGTGCCAAACAGCCTTGCTTGGGCTACCGGGGAAAAGCTTTTGCGGTGAAGCGGGCAGGGGCCGTGCCGGGCGAGGGCCTCGAGGTGATCGGCGGTGCCATAGCCCTTGTGGCGGGCGAAGCCGTAGTGGGGATAGAGTTCGTCGAACTCGAGCATCAGCCGGTCGCGGGCTACTTTGGCCAGGATGCTGGCTGCCGCCACGGTAGGGGAGTCCCGGTCGGCCTTGGCGGGAGCCCGCAGCGGCAAGGGGATCGAGAGGTGCAGGTAATCGGTGATGAGGGCCTGGGGTGGGGGGGTAAGCTGCTCGAGGGCTCGCGCGGCGGCCAGGTGGGTAGCCTGTAGAATGCCCACGGCATCGATCTCGTGGGGCTCGGCCAGTCCCACCCCCCAGGCCAAGGCCACCCACCGGACCTGGGCCTCGAGGTGCTGACGCTGCCGGGGGGAGAGGGTCTTGGAATCGCGAAAGGGATACCTGCCCGGTGGCAGGATCACCGCCGCGGCCACCACCGGCCCCGCTAGGGCTCCGCGCCCGGCTTCATCCACACCTCCGACATGCAACCCCACCGCCCACCAGTCGGCTTCCGGAACGTCCATACCCCCAATCTACTCGAGGGCTGGGGCGTTTGGCCCTATGGCCCAGCCCGCCCGGAGCGCACAGTATGAATTGATCACGACCTGAGGAGGTGGGTTTGATGATCAGTGAAAAATCGACGTCCATCCGGCAGTGGATGACCCTCAATCCCGTCTGCATCACCCCCGAGACCACCGTGCCCGATGCTGCGCTTCTCATGCGACAGGGAGGCTTCCGGCGCCTTCCGGTGCTGGAGGGTGGCAAGCTGGTGGGCATCGTTACCGACCGCGACCTCAAGGAAGCCATGCCCTCCGATGCCACCTCGCTTTCGATTTGGGAGCTCAACTACCTGGTGGCCAAGTTACCCGTGCGCGAGGTGATGAGCTATCCGGTGATCACCATAGGCGAAGACGCCACCCTCGAGCAGGCCGCCAAGCTCATGCTGGAAAACAAGGTAGGTGGGCTGCCGGTGATCTCAGGAGAGAAGCTGGTGGGCATCGTCACCGTGAGTGACGTACTGCGGGCCTTCGTACACTCCGGGGCTAACTGAGCCTCAGCTCAACGGGCATACAGCCGTCAGAGGCCGCACAGGACCCCAGATGGCTTTGCGTTGTGCCCCTGGAGTACCCGGCTAAGCTAGACTACGCGTCGGCTCCCCACTCTTAGGAGTTTCGGATGTCTTGACCGATTACAGGCTTGTCGCTAGACTATGGGACGCGCGGTAAGCATGGAGCTGCTGCGCGAAAGTGCGTCGGGGTGTAGCGCAGCCTGGTAGCGCACACGCTTGGGGTGCGTGTGGTCGTGGGTTCAAATCCCGCCACCCCGACCAGAAAAACCGGGGGCCTTTGGGCTCCCGGTTTATTGTTTTTTTATGAAAACCCCCTCCTCTTACCCACCAGCAACCACCTCAGATGAGGCACTCAGCCAATTTTTTCTCAACCCAGAGAACTACGCGGCGCAATCAGAAGAGGTGGTCTTCCGTGCTGTAGGACGCCCAGATATTTACGATGACTGGGACTGGGGTCGACTTGTTTATCGGTGGGATGGTCAGCGCATTGCGATAAGGGTCATCATGCAAGGAGGGGTGGTTATTTGTGTCGAGCGTTTGGATCCATCGGACAGAAGCCGCTTCGCTGAGGCCCTCGAGGTGCTGTGGCAGCGACCCTCCGGCCTGATTTAAGGGGAAGTGCTCGCCCAGCGCCCGCACGTGGATGGCCCCTTGCAAGGGTCACCCTCCTCGCGCACCGTGTAGCGCCCCTCGGCCAGCTCGGCAAACTCACGCTTGCGGTTGACGATGATGAGGATGCGGAAGGTCTGTCTACCGGCCACGTCCAAACTCCGGGACCACTACGACCGGAACTTTTTCTTTTTTGGCGGCTTGGTACAGGGTTTTGTCTAGGGTAAAGAACAGCAATTTACGAAACGTTTGCATGGCCAGAGCAGCGGCCAGGTGAACGGCATCCGCCCCTTTTAGGGGGTGTTTTTGGCATAGGTCAAAGGCTTTTTGGCAAACGGTTTTTGATACCCGAAGCACCATCCAGTTTTCTAAGTTGTTCAATAAGAAGGATTGGATTTTCTCCCTATCGGATTTGCTCAGATTTCTGTTTCTTACCATAGCCCCTGTTGCGCCAGCTATTTCAGGTACGACCAGGGCGAACTTTTTGAAGCACTCGGCGCAGGAATAGTCCCTTCGCCGTCCTGGAAGGCGAGGTCAAAGGCGAGAGCAGGGCCTTGAGCCAGACCATGACACCCTCAGCTGGAGGCGGCAACGCTGAAGCTGTGGTTCTGCTCGAGTGCGAGTGCATAGAAGGCGATCACGGCGGCCAGGGCGGCGATCTCGAGCGGCGCGGTGCTGCTGAGGTGCACATCCTTGCCGTCCCAGCGCCCCCCAATGCGCCCACTGAGGCGGTTGGGCACGGTGGCCTTGAGGCTCACGTCGTGCCCGATCTTCAGGCCGCCCAGCCGCCCGGTGAAATGGGTGCGGCCAAGCTCAAGCCGCAGGTCCTTGCCGAGGATGGCCCCGCCCAGGCGCAGGTTCAGGGCCCGCGATCCCAGAGTGCCTCGCACCTCGAATCCGGCGCGCTTGCTCCCAACCCGCCCGCTCACCCGACCGTCGCCGAGGCTGAGGCAAACGTCCTTGCCCTGGTGCGCCCCGCCGACGCGGCCTGTGAGGCAGGTGCCGTCCCAGGTTAGGTTGACGTCATAGCCGGCTCTGAGGCCGCCGACCCTCCCGCCGATGCGCTGCTTGGTCATCTCGCTTCAGTCCTCCTTCGCATGAGTACCGGCATCGCCGGGGGCCGGATGGCCCTTCGCTGGATCCTCGGGCTCGGGCTGGGTTTTCGTTCTGAACCGTCCCGCCCTGCGCACCGACTCCCGCAGCACGAACTCAATCTGGGCGTTGACACTGCGGAACTCGTCGTTGGCCCAGCGCTCGAGCGCCTCGTAGAGCTCTGGGTCGATGCGCAAGAGGAACTTCTTCTTCTCGGCCATAGAAGGCAGTCCGTAGCCCGTGGTGTGTGACCTGTGGCTTAGCGGGGTATGTGCTCCCCGAGCCGCCAGCGCTCAGTACAGGCTGCCCGTGTTGATGATGGGCGAGGCCTCCGACTCGGAGACCAAAGCCACCAGCAGGTTGTTGACCATGGCGGCCTTGCGCTCCTCGTCGAGGTCCACCACTCCCTCGTTCCTGAGCTGCTCGAGGGCCTGCTTGACCATGCCCACTGCGCCCTCGACGATCTTCTGCCGTGCAGCGATCACCGCCTGGGCCTGCTGGCGGCGCAGCATGGCCTGGGCGATCTCGGGGGCGTAGGCCAGGTGGGAGATGCGGGCCTCGAGCACGTCGATGCCGGCGATCTCGAGGCGCTTATGCAGCTCCTTGCGCAGCTCGTCGCCCACCTCGTCGGGGTTGCCGCGCAGAGACTCGGTGCTGTCGTGGGTGTCGTAGGGGTAGCGGCTGGCCAGGGCACGAATGGCAGTCTCGGACTGGATGGCCACGAACTCCTGGTAGTCCTCCACGTCGAAGGTGGCGCGGGCGCTGTCGGTGACGCGCCAGACGATCACCGCCGCGATCTCGATGGGGTTTCCGGCGGCGTCGTTGACTTTGAGCCGCTCGGAGTTGAAGTTGTTGACCTTCAGGCTGAGTTTGTGCTTCTTGGCAAAGGGGTTGACCCAGTACCAGCCGTCGCGGGTGATGCTGCCGGTGTACTTGCCCAAGAAGGTGAGGACGCGCGCCTCATTGGGCTGCACCACCAAGAAGCCCCCCATCAGGATGAAGCTCAGCACGATGGAACCTACCCCGTACAGCAGTGTGGGCAGCTCGGCCGGCTCGTTCGCGCGGCTGCCGATGACCTCGAGGGCGAAGTCACGCAACTGCAAGCCGCCCCAGGCCAGCAGCCCCAGTACCAGGATCAGTCCCAGAATCCCCGGCAGCGCCAGGGCCCTCTTCTCGCGGGTGATGTTCATTATGGCCTCCTATAAGCGTTGGTGATAGGCAGTGTGGGTGTGTTTAGAGCGAAGCCTGCAGGAAGCCTACCACGACCGCCAACAGGCCCTCGGCCAGCGGCAGCTTGGGGTCGCTGTAGGCGGCGAGGTTAGCTTGGGGGTCGGCGGGAGCGCGCTTGAGCACGTGGTTCATGCCCTCGACGAGCACCTTCTGGGCCTTGGGGTTGGCGGCGGCCAGGGCCTCGGCCTCGGCGGGGCTCACCTGGAGGTCGGTGGTGCCCTGCACGACGAGCACCGGGACGTTCAGCTTAGCGAGTTCCCGGGCGGGATCGTAGCGGAAGACCGAGATTAAGTAGGGCTGCACGCTGGCGCGGAAGAGCTGCGCCGTGAGCTGCGGGGGGAGCTGGATGCCGGCCTCGGGCACGGCACGCCCGGCCGTGAGCTCCTTCACCACCCGCTCGGCCTCCTGGTACATGGCGGGGGGAAGCTGTGGCTTGAGCTGCTCGAGCAGGATCTGCCCCAGCGGGCGGCCCGGCCCCGCCAGCGAGACGAAGGCATCGGCCCCGGCCCGCTGGGCGGCGAGCATCCCGATGAGCGAGCCCTCGCTGTGCCCGATCACCGCTCGCTTGCCAAAGCGCCCGTCGCGACGCAGCCACTCGAGCCAGGCCGCCGCGTCCTCGACGAAGCCCTCCAGGCGCACGTCCTCCTCGCTGGCCAGTGCGCCGGCGCTCTTGCCGATGCCCCGCTTATCCACGCGCAGGCTGGCGATGCCCTGTGCGGCGAGTCCCTCGGCCAGCAGCTTTAGGCTGTCGTTCTTCCCGGGAAGCAGCGGGTTGTTGCCGTCGCGGTCGGTGGGACCGGAACCGGGGTGGATGAGGGCCACCGGGTACGGCGGGTTGGCGGCGGGCAGCTCGAGGGTGGCGTAGAGCTTTCCGGTGGGGGTCTCGAGCACCACCTCCTGGGCGGCGGCCTCACCCCCGCCCAGCAGCCCCGTAGCCGCGGTGATGAATCCTACGACGATGGGGATAGGTGTCATGGTGCCTCCTGTTAGCAAAATGATATCACTTTGAAAGCAGAAGTCAATGCTAGGCACAAAGGGTCGGGCGGGGTGGGTGTAGGCTAATTCCCTATGGAAAAGCTACTGGCTGTCTTGCCCCACACCGAAGACCCCGAACAGGCGCTGAGCCAGTTGCTGCCCAAGCTCGCCAAGACCATCGCCTCGGAGATCCGCCAGGGTGAAGCGTCTTCCACCGAGACCTTCCTGCTGATGCTGATGAGCTTTCGGGAAGAGAACACCGAAGCGCCCAAGGCGGATTCTCCCGACCCCTGCGTTTACCTCGGGTAGCGACGGGTCCAGCTTGCCGGGCCCCTTCAGCCGCGGGGGCTCAGGGGTTCAGGTTGCTCGCCCGATAACCTCAGCAACGGCCAGCCCGGCGTAGATCTGCTCGAGGCTGAGGGCCTCCCCCAAACAGGCGACCTCGAGTTCACCGTCGTTGATCAACTCGCTCCACACCAAGTTCCAGCGGGTTCGCTGATAAACCCCCACCCGCTTCTCGTCCTGCGAGACCAGCACGTAGGTCTCGAGGGTGGGGATTTTGAAGTAGGCCTCGAGCTTCTCCCGCCGGTCCTTGTCGGCGGTGGTCTCCGACAGCACTTCCACGATGAAGCAGGGCTCGTGAATTTCGCTTTCGTGCGCTTCGGTGCCGCAGCTGATCACTACGTCGGGGTAGTAGTAGCGGTTGAGCGCTTTGACCCAGGTCCTCATGTTTTCGACCTGGAGCCGACAGCCCTCGACCCTGGCTTTCTGGGCCAGCGCGAGGGTGATGTTCACGACGATGTCGTTGTGGGTGCGGCTCTCCCCAGCCATCGCGTACACAAAGCCGTCGAGGTACTCGTAGCGCGAACCGGTCTGCTTCTCCAGCTCGAGCCACTCCTCCTTACTCAGCCGGGCGGGACGGGGAGCGCTTGCGGGCATGATCAGTGTGATTATAGTGCGCTGCTGCCGGGCGCCATGAGCCCTACGTCGTAGGCAAGACGCCAAACGCCGTCGGGTGCTCGCCTGTTCTCCCTTCTATACAAACCCCTTTGCGGCCAGTAGACTACGAAGGTTGTGCCGTTGCCGTTCCTCGAGGTCGGGGAGAGGCAACCCAATCCCCTCAAGAGGAGCGGTATGGAACTCAGAAACATCGCGATCATCGCGCACGTGGATCACGGCAAGACCACGCTCGTCGACGCCATGCTCAAGCAGGCCAAGGCCCTCTCCCGTCATGACGCAGCGGGCGAGCGCATCATGGATTCCAACGACCTCGAGCGCGAGCGCGGCATCACCATCCTGGCCAAGAACACCGCCGTCGTGTGGAATGACGTGAAGATCAACATCGTCGATACCCCCGGCCACGCCGACTTCGGCGGGGAGGTCGAGCGGGCCTTGAGCATGGTGGACGGGGTCCTCCTGCTCGTCGATGCCGCCGAAGGCCCCATGCCCCAGACCCGCTTCGTGCTCAAGAAGGCCATCGAGGCGGGGCTCAAGCCCATCGTGGTCATCAACAAGGTCGATAAGCGCGATGCGCGTCCCGACGAGGTCTTGAACGAGACCTTCGACCTCATGGCCGAGCTGGGGGCCTCCGAGGAGCAGCTCGACTTCCCCTACCTCTACGCCATCGGGCGCGAAGGCGCGGCCTGGCTGAAGGAGAAGAAGGACGGGCTCGAGGACCTCTTCCAGGTCATCCTCAGCCACATCCCCGCCCCCAAGGTCGAGGAGGGCCCCTTCCAACTGCGCGTGGCCAACCTCGACTACTCCAGCTTTCTGGGCAAGATCGCCATCGGCAAGGTGCACCGCGGCAGCGTGCGCAAGGGTCAGGTCATCAGCATCGTGGGTGAGCACGGGAGCCGTGACGCCAAGGTGGTGGCGGCCTTCACCCACCAGGGGCTCGAGCGCCTCGAGGTCCTGGAGGTGGCCCCCGGCGACATCGTGGCCATCGCGGGCATGGAAGGCGTGGAGATCGGCGACACCCTCGCCGCCAAGGAGGCTCCCGAAGCCCTGCCCCGCCTGGCGGTGGACGAGCCCACCGTGAGCATCACCCTCACCCCCAACACCTCACCCTTCGCGGGCAGAGAGGGTAAGTTCGTCACCAGCCGTCAGATCCGCGAGCGGCTTTTGAAGGAGCTCGAGACCAACGTGGCCTTGCGGGTCATCGAGGTTACCCCCGATACCTTCGAGCTGCACGGGCGCGGCGAGCTGCACCTGAGCGTGCTGCTGGAGACCATGCGCCGCGAGGGCTTCGAGTTCAGCGTGGGCCAGCCCAGCGTGCTGCTGAAGGAAGTGGGTGGCCAAGTGCACGAGCCCTACGAGTACCTGGTAGTGGACGTGCCCGAGGCTAAGTTCGGCCCCGTGATGGAGGCGCTGGGCACCCGCAAGGCCCAGATGGTGCACATGGAGCAAGACTCCGGTCGGGTTCGCGCCGAGTTCACCGTCCCGGCCCGGGCCCTCTTCGGCTTCCGCACCCTCTTCCTCACCCTCACGGCGGGCGAGGGCGTGATGAGCCACAGCTTCCACGGCTACGCTCCGCACGTGGGCGCGCTCGAGACCCGCACCACCGGCAGCGCGGTGGCGATGGAGGCGGGCGTGGCCTTCGCCTACAGCCTCCACCGCCTACAGGAGCGCATCAGCTTCTTCATCGACCCCGGCACCGAGGTCTACGTGGGTATGATCGTGGGCGAGAACTCCCGCGATAACGACCTCAACGTCAACGTCTGCATCAACAAGAAGCTCACCAACATCCGCGCCGCCGGTTCCGATGAGAACATCCGCCTGATCCCGCCCCGCAAGTTCACGCTCGAGGAGGCCCTGGAGTTCCTGGCCCCCGACGAGCTGCTCGAGGTCACGCCTAAGAGCCTGCGCCTGCGCAAGCGGGTGCTCGACCCCAGCCAGCGCAAGCGGGCTGAGGTAGTCTGATACCGGATTCGGGATGGTCCGCGCAGCGGAGGGCAGTAGCGTCCTTGGAAGGGAGACTGCCTACTCGAGCCTGGTATCAGGCGTTGGGAGCCATGAGTTGGAGGTACATCCCAAAAGGCGTCTGCACGTAGACGAAGCGCTCACCCCTGGGCTTCAGGATGCGCACACCGGGCACGGTGCGCAGGCGGGCGAGGGTCTGCTCGAGCCCACCGGTTTTGAGTGCCAGGTGCCGCCCGCCCCAATCGGGGTTGCGCGGCATTTGGCGCTGCTGGCGCGGCGATGTCCACTCGACGAGCTCGATGGTGTCGCCACCCGCCTTGAGGAAGGCGAAGCGAACGGACTCATCGGGCTCGACATCGAACTGCTCGGCGATGGGGTCGTCGGGGGTAGGCAGGGCGCCGTGGCTGAGGAGTTCGAAGCCCAGGACTTCGGTGAAGAACTGCAGGGCTTCGTCGAGGTTGGGTACGCTGAAACCTACGTGGTGAACGCCGGTGATGAGGCTCATGCGGTTTAGATTACCGCAGAACGGCCGGCGCCGAGCGCGAGACGCAAGATGCCCTGGCCCTTAGCCCTCGACCCTTCCCGCCCGCCGAATCCCTCTGTCACAATAGCGCCATGAACCTCAGCCGCTTCCCCACGCCCGCGCTGAGACCCCTGGTGGGTACTGCTCTGGAGCAGGTCATCCGGGCTTTCATCGGCATGGCCTTCTCTGTGGGGCTGGCCGTACCGACGGACCAGATCCGGCACTTCCTCGAAGGGCAGAAGCGCGCATGAAACTGCCCTTACCCGTCTTCGACATGCATCTGCACCTGCCCTACTCGGGCAGTGAAGGGCCATCCGGCCCCCGGCGATGCCGGTACTCAGAGGACCTGTGGGGGGCGTGGGGAACGCGCCTGGCACAGCGTTACGGGGCCGAGAAGCTGGCACTGTGGAACGAGCGCAACGCCAAGGCGCAGGAGGGCTGGTGGAGGGCCTACGGCTTCCCGCTCCCGGACTCGCCCCAGCCCAGCCCGGCAGAGTGCGCGCGGCGTTACGCGGAGGAGGTGGAGCGCTACGGGCTGCTGGGGCTGGTGTTCCTCACCGGCGGCGGCAACGAGCGCCTGGCCGAAACCCTGAGGCCCTACCCCAAGCTCCACGGCTTCGCCTTTGAGGCCGACCCCTTCCGGCCAGAGGCCGCGGCCGAGCTGCGCCGGAGCGTAGAGGAGCTGGGCCTTAAGGGGCTCAAGCTCTTCGGGAGCGCGCTGCTGCGGCCCCTCGACGACCCCGACCTGGACCCCTTGTGGCGGGTCTGCGAGGAGTTGCAGATCCCGGTGCTTATCCACTTCGGGCCGCTGGGCGGGGGCGGCGGGATCGCCGATGGGGTCAACATCAGCCCCATGCGGCTACACGAGGTGGCCAAGGGCTACCCCACGGTGCCCTTCATCGTGCCGCACTTCGGCTGCGGCTACCTCAACGACCTACTCCAACTGATGTGGGCCTGCGACAACGTCTACGTGGACACCTCGGGCAACAACGAGTGGCGGCGCTACCTGTGGCCCGAACCCACGCTCAAGGACCTCTTCCGCCGCTTCTACGAGCTCTTCGGCCCCGAGCGCATCCTCTTCGGTACCGACGCCTCCTGGTTCCCGCGGGGCTGGGTGCTGAAGTACTTCGAGGAGCAGTACCGCGCGGCGGTAGAGGTGGGCATCCCCGAGGCGCACCAACGCCTGATCTTCGCGGGGAACGCGATGCGGCTGCTCAGGATCGGATGAGTGCCCTATGGCCGAACTCATGACCCCCGCCCCCGTGCTCGAGGACCCCCCCGCCCATCGGCCCACCGGCAACCTCGAGCTCCACCTCGAGGCCCACCCCGAAGCTCCACGCCTGCTGCGGCTGGGGGTGGCCTCGCTGGGCCTCAACGGCCTGCTCGATCTGGTGGGCGAGCCGCTTTTGGAGGTGCAGGGGCAGGGCTGGGAGGGCCGCCTGCTCGACGACTGGATCCCGGTGTGGGAGAGCCTGGCCTGCACCGTGACGCTGCTGGCCCCCTGGGGTGAGCGCGGCTTCGCGCTGCGGCTCGAGCCCAAAGAGCCCGGCCCGCTGCGGGTGCTGGGCCGCGTGGCCCACCTGGGGTTGCGCCGCTTCCGCGAGGAGACGGTAGACGTCTTCTTCCGCGCCACCCACGACCCCTGGACCAGGAGCCACGTGCTCGAGGCCCGCACCGAGCGCACCCTGCTGGCGCTGGGGTTCCAAGCCGACCGCGAGCCCAGCCAGCTCGAGTGGGGGGAACAGTTCGCCATGGAGTGGAGCGCCGGGCCGGCCACGCTCTACGTGGGGGTGGCCCCCGAGGCCGACGGGGCCCGCACCACCGCGCTGCACCTGCGGCGGGTGGGCTGGGAGGGGTTGCTCGAGGCCACCCGGCGCAAGATCTTCGCCCTCACCGGCGGCTACGCGGGGCCGCTGGAGCACGGCTACCGGCGGCACCTGCTGCTGGCCTACTTCTACGCCCAGGCCGACAGCCTCGAGGGCGAGCCCGTGCTCCTGACCTCGCGCAGCCCGCACTACTACGTCTCGGGGGCCTACTGGTCGCGCGACGCCTTGCTGTGGTTCTTCCCCGCGCTCTTGCAGGCCGATCGGCCCCGGGCGCGGCAGGTGCTGCGGGCGGCCTTCCGGCGCTACGCGCGCTGGCCCGGCGAGCACGCGCAGTACCTCGGCGGGCCCCCACTCTACCCCGGCTTCGAGCTCGACCAGGCCGCGGCCTACCCCCTGGCGCTGGCGCGCTACCTCGAGGGCGGCCCCGACCCCGAGCTGCTGGCCGAGCTGCGCGAGCCGCTGGAGTGGGTCTTCGAGCGGGTGCGGCGCGAGCGCCACCCCAGCCTGCCCCTCTACCGCACCTTCCTCTCCCCCACCGACGACCCCGTGCCCCACCCCTACCTGACCTACGACAACGCGTTGTGGTCGGTGGCGCTGAACCGGCTGGCCCCCTTCACCCCCGACCCCGCCGCCCTGCGCGAGGAGGCCCGCCAGATCCGCGAGAGCCTCTACCGCCAGGCGGTGCAGGGCGGGCGCTTCGTGTTCGCCTTCGAGCCGGGCGGGGGCTTCGTTTGGGGCGATGAGCCCGCCGGGAGCCTGATGCTGCTACCCCACCTGGGCTTCGCCAGCCGCGAGGACTTCGTGTGGCAAGCCACCGCCTTGTGGATCATGTCGGAGGAGAACCCCCACCACTACCGCGCCCGCTTCGTGGGGGAGGGCTCGGCCCACTTCCCCTTCCCCTCGGGCTTCAGCCTGGTCAACCGCATGCTCTCGGGGCTGCGGCGCAGCGCGGCGGAGGCGGTGCTGGCCCTCGAGCAGGCCCCCCTCGACCACGGCTACGCCTGCGAGTCCTTCGACCCCCAGACCGGCCTGGCCCGCACTGGCGTGGGCTTCGCGGCCCTGGCGGGTTTCGTGGCCTACGGGCTCGCCCACGCCGGTGCGGCCCTCGCGCCCAGCACCCGCCTCACCCAGCCTGGGCTTTGAAGCCCGTCGCAACAGTCCGGGCTCAGCCAGGCAAGCGACCGAGGAAGCGCTCGACGTCCTCCAGGCTCTCCAGCACGCTCAACAGCTCGAGGTGCTCGGGGGCGATCTCGAGCCGGGGCCGCAACAGCTCCATCCAGCTCGCGTGCACCCCCACGGGGCGGTAGGGCTGGCCGTGCATGTGGGCGATCATGGCCACGTTCCAGGCCGCCATCAGCTCGGTGAGGGTGCCTACCCCACCCGGCAGCACCAGGTAACCCACCGCCACGTCCAACAGCCGCTCGATGCGCGTGAGCAGGGTGGGGGCGGGAATCTCCAGGTCCACATGGGCGTTGGGGCCTTTGCGCGTGGGAAACAGCGGCGGCGCCGTCACCCCCACCACCAGGCCCCCGGCCTCCTTGGCCCCGTGCGAGACGGCCTCCATCGAGCCGTTATAACCCCCGGTGACTACCCCAAACCCCGCTTGAGCCACCGCCCGCCCCCAGGCATAGGCTTCACGATACTGCGGCGTGTGCACAGCCGAACGAGCCGAGCCAAACACGGCAACCAGTCGCATGACCCGAGCATAAGCCCTCGAGGATCGGTGTCGGGTGACGGATGTAGGGAGCTTGTGGCCTGTGGGGAAAAGCTTTCGACACCTACGCCGGAGCAGTCTCCGGGCAGGGGCAGCAGCGGTGCTCCTGGTCCTTGTCCATCAGCTCGATCTGGCGCTTGAGCTGCTCGTTCTTCAGGCGCAAGTTCTCGAGCTCGAGCTTGATCTGCTCCTCGAGTTCGGGCTCACAGATGCTGCACTCGTCCAGACAGCCGCGCACGAAGAGGCCAGGGGTGGGAAAGGAGGTCTTGCGCTCGAAGGAGAACTCGAGCCTGGCCTCCGGGCTGAGTTGCCCGCCCACCTTGTCCAGCAGCCCCGCCCTCACCAGGTCCTGGTCCACCTGCCGCAGGGCCCGCTCCTTGACCGCCAGGGGCAGGGGTTCGACGGCGGGTGCCTGAACCAGCGCGACCGCGCCGAAGGCCGCAGCCCGCGCCCCGACCTCGCCCGCCCCGCTCAGACCTGCCTGTCGCAAGGCGCTCTGGCGCGCGAGCTCTTCGACCTTCAGGCGGTTTTCGTCGCTGGCCAGCACGGCCTGGGGGATCACCGAGAGCTGGCCCCTGGAGACCTGGGGGTTGAGCGCCACCTGGGTATTGACGGCGGGGTCGATCACCCGGCGGCGGATGGCCTCGAGGGTGAAGCGAATGGTCTGGGTCTTGTTGATGCGGTAGAAGTAGAAGGTGATCGCCCGGCAGCGGTTGGGGTTCTTGAATTCCCGGCTGCTGGACTCGAAGTGGTCCTCGGTCTCTCCCTCGGCGTGCGAGCGGGTGCTGACCTCGCCCATCGAAACCGAGCTCGCAGCCCTGGTGGCCATCTCCGAGCGACTGTGCGAGGCCTCGGCGTGCTGCTTCAGCTCGCGCAGGAACTCGCTGGTGGAAGAGGCGTTGTAGCTGCCGCTGACCCCCACCGACGGCCCCGAGAAGATGGTCTCGAAAAAACCGCTGGTCTCGGCATGGCTCTCGGCGCTGCCCTGCGATACGTTCCTCGAGCGGCTGCTGTCGCGAATGGAGAGGTCGGACATGGAGCGGTCCATGCTGGCCATGTAGAAATGTTCCTCCTGGGTCTGCTCGTTGCGGTAACTGAGCTTCGAGGCCGAGTCGAAGGTGAAGCGGGTGCGGCGGTCGGAGGTGAACAGCCGCACCTTCTCTCCGGGAAAGAGGGTGGTGGAGTAGGCCAGGTCGCCCACCTCCAGCGGCCCCGCGCAGCGCTCGAGCCGAGCGTGGATGAGCACCTCGACCTGCACCGTCTGGCGACGGTCGCCCACGACAACGGTGGTGGGGTGAATCTGGCGGTAGTGGAAATCCAGAAAATCACAAGTGGGCTTGGCTTGCAGATCGGGACAGCACGGCACGCCCTTTACACTTTCGTGCTTTTCTACCATAAGCTGCTCCTATTGTGCTAATGCAAGAGAAAATGCCTGAGGGCCCTGAACACAACACAACCAACCTCTCATACCGGATTCAAGAGGCTATCTTTTTGAATCCTAGAGCACTCCCTTCGGTCGACCGCCCCGCCTTGGCGGGGCGGCGTTCCCATTCGGGAACGAACTGACCGAATCTGGTATCACCCCCTCGCCAGGACGGTGTGGACACGATGCTGGCCGCATGCACCTTGTAGGCGGCGGGTCTCAGGCTAGAACACCCAACGTTACCGGAAGGTTACAAAATAAAGGTTGGCTCAAGGGGGAATCGATGGCCCATACCAGAGGGCCTGGGTCAAGCGTCGAGGGCTGGTGACGCGGTGTACGACC